>NZ_JBQCZW010000006.1:0-82170 GCF_052089425.1 Ancrocorticia sp.
AGTTGCGGTGGCGAAACGTGGGCAGTTGCGGTGGCGAAAGGGGGGCTGCTGTGCGATTCTATCGGCTTTCGAGCATAGGAGGAGGGGCTTGACCACCAGTGGCGGTCAAGCCCCTCCTCCTTGGTTCCTACAAGATCAAGCTCTAGTAGACCCCATCTCTAGTAAACCCCATGTTCTCCCAGCCGGGATTCCGAATCGAGAAGCATGGCTGCCTCTTGCTCGTGGGCGTCGCCGTCAAAGCGGCGGCCTTCCGGCTCCTCGAACAGTGGTGCATGCCCGATCATCCCCTTGTGGAGCTGACGGTTACCGGAGGCAAGGCGCTCACTCGCGCGATCGCGCCACTGGTGCGCCGCCTCTTCTCCAGAGGCATTGGCAACGGCCTGCTCGAAAGCTCCGGGGTGAACCATCGCAACGATTGCAGACACGTGGCCAAAGCCAAGCGAGGTCAAAAGCGCAGCCTTGACTGGCCCAACCTCGATGGGCGTACGCGGCCAGACGAGGAACGGATCAGCCGCGAACTCGGGATCCAAGCAATCGAGTGACCGATTACCGGGAACCGTTCCATTTGCGAACACCTGTGACAGGCCCGCCATCTGGAACAGTGCCGCGCCACCCTTCGAGTGTCCCGTCAGAGTCTTCTGCGAAATCACGTAGAGCGGGTTGCCTTCCGAACGCCCAAGGGCGTTCGCCAAGCGAACGTGCAGTTCAGCCTCATTCGGATCGTTGGCATTGGTGGACGTATCGTGCTTGGACAACACCTTAATATCGTCCGCCTGAACACCCAGCGCGTTCAGGTTGCGAGCGAGGCGGGAGTTTGTGCCGCCACGTCCCGCTGCCAAGGCACCAAGGCCAGGAGCCGGGATCGATGTATGGATGCCATCGGCGAAGGACTGGACGAATCCAACCACACCGAGCACAGGTAGCCCCAGCTCTTCGGCAAGGTCACCGCGAGCCAGCAGGACCGTTCCGCCACCCTGACTCTCCACGAATCCGCCGCGGCGGATATCGCCAGCGCGGGAGAAGAACCGATCGGAGATTCCCTTGTCACGCATGGCCTGAGAGTTAGCGCTGGCGTTCATATCACCGAATCCGATGAGGGATTCGATCTGCAGATCGTCGATCGCGCCGGCCACCACGAAGGTTGCCTTGCCCGCCGTGATCTTATCCACGCCTTCTTCCACGGACACCGCAGCGGTGGCGCAAGCCCCCACCGGGTGAATCATCGAACCGTACCCGCCGATGTAGCTCTGCATCGTGTGCGCAGCCACCACGTTCGGGAGTGTTTCCTGCAGGATGTCCTGCGGGTAATCCCCGCCCTTGAAGCGATCCACGTACAGGCGGTGCATGGAGGTCATGCCTCCGAAGCCCGTGCCTTGAGTGGAGGCAACTTCTGCCGGGTGAAGGTTCGCCAGCAGTTCAGCGGGCGTGAAGCCCGAAGCCACGAAGGCATCCACCGTAGTCAGCAGGTTCCAGATGGCCATCCGGTCCATCGATTCGGTCATGGACGCCGGGATGCCCCAGTGCGCCGGATCGAAATCTGTGGGGAACTGGCCGCCAACGGTGCGCGAAAGCGTGGTACGGCGTGGCACATAGGTGAGTGCTCCCGCCTTGCGGGTCACCTGCCACTCGTCATCCACGAACGCGGCACTCGTATTGTCCGGATCGGCTTGTACATGGTCCTTGGCCGAAGCCTCGTCCGAAACCGAGAATGTCACATCCGATTCGAGGCGAACCGGCGCCACATCCACAGTACCCAGATCTGCCAGCACACCGTCATCCACATAGGTGCGAATGCCGGAGCGCGCCACAACATCGTCACGGAAGCGTTCCCAGATCTCAGATTCGTCTACGAAGTGCTCCTCCTTGTCATACCAACCAGGCTGAGGTGTTTCGTGCCACTGGAGAAGCCCCATCATCCAAGCCAGCTCGAGAACGCCAGCGGCTGTGAGGTCCACATCGCCTTCGTCCTTCAGCCCCAGCTCCGCTTGCAAGCGAGTTCGGGAGGAGCCCCATGGACCAACCTCTCCAATGCCTACCATGACAACGAGATCTTCTGGGCGAGCGGTTACACCGGACCAATCCGCCGTGTCATTACCCGGCTGGACGTGGCTCTCCGGTGTGGGAAGCGCCTTGATGGACGGTGCTGGGTTAGCCTCTTCCGGCGTCTCAGGAAGCGAAGCCTCCAGCGCCTTGAGATCAACCTTGTCCAGCCCACCGGTCAGGTCCGCTTCAACAGGGCCGGACGCGGCCTGAGCGCGAGTTTCCGCGCTAGCCAAGCGAGCCAGCTGCTCCCCCATCTCCTCAGTGGACCACGTGTGAACACCGGCGGCCTCAACAGCTCCCACGAGCGGATCGTTATGACCCATCAGCCCGGTGCCACGCACCCAACCGATCTTCGCGTGAGCCAGAGAAGTGCGAGCACCCCACGGCTCGGAGCTCCACTTGTTGCAGATGGCGTCAAAGGCAGCCTTGACCTCACCGTATGCGCCGTCCCCGCCGAAGGTTCCACGGTTAGGCGATCCCGGCAGGATCGTGTGCAGGCGATGGTCCACGTTGATTTCGCTACCAACGCTAGCCAACCCGCCGAGTAGGCGCTCAACGCCCCACAGGAGCACACGTGCCTGATTCTCGGTTTCGTATCCGGAATCTGCCAGCGATCCGCGCACACCCGGTGCCGCAAACGGCAGCAGGATATCCGGAATGAGAGCCGGCTTGATCAGGTGGGATGTTGCGCCAACCGTCTCGCGCTGTTCGGATCCAACCCACTCGATGAGTGAATCAATATCGCGGAAGCTCGCGAGGTTGGCCGGAAGCAGCCACAGCTCCGCCGCGCCCGTTGCGTGGGTGCGGTACAGCTCCTTAGCAAAGGATAGACGCGCCGTGTTGATGCGCGAGGCGGTCATGATAACCGTTGCCCCACCAGCTAAGAGCCTGCCGGCAGCGGCACCAGCGATCGAATTCGGGGTAACCCCGGTGATCACGGCAACCTGCCCCTCGAATTCGCCTGGCTCCGAGTTGCGAGCCGCGGCTGCGATTTCTGCGAACCGTGGATCTGGGTTGCGGGCAGCTTGCCATTCGGCCTGCCGCGCCACCTCTTCACCAACGCCTTGGAAGTTTCCTTCCACCTCGTAGCCAGCAGCAATCCGCGCGACATCCTCGCGTGCGGTTGCCCAGCGATCGCACAAGCGGACAGCCCGGCGAACATCAAAGGCTGGAGTCACGAACTTCTCCCAGCCGGAGCCGAGTTCGCTGCTCATCGCTTCGCGAAGG
Organism: Ancrocorticia sp.; assembly: GCF_052089425.1. Taxonomy (NCBI): domain Bacteria; kingdom Bacillati; phylum Actinomycetota; class Actinomycetes; order Actinomycetales; family Actinomycetaceae; genus Ancrocorticia; species Ancrocorticia sp. The sequence goes on from NZ_JBQCZW010000006.1 coordinate 3,271, forward strand.
GCAACGTCCTCTGACGGGGCTTCAACCGAAACCTCGGGAGCCTTGCCGAGGCGAACCAGAAGCTCGCGAGCCGTATCCGCCAGCGCCCCGGTGATTTCATCCGAGAAGGCGTCTAGGGCTGCCGAATCGACCACCGCACCGCCAGCGCCGCCACCGGAACTCGGAATGGCAACGGAGATGTCCAGCACTCCGGCCACTTCGTTCACGGCGGCATCGATGACCGCATCAAGTTCCGCAGCATTTGACGGCGTGGACAGGGTGGCAAGTTCGCCGCCGCGCAGGGACTTGCCCTCACGGGTGCCCAGAACGAGGGCAGAACGAACATAGGCGCTCCATCCTTCACCGAGCTGCCACACGTTGCTCACTCGCTCGCTCACGCGTGAGGGCTTGGAGGCCGCCGCACCCGTCAGGGAACGCAGCCTCTCATTGACAACCTCAGACAGGACAGGACCGAATGGACGATACCCGTGAGCCTGATCGTTGATCGTGGACTCGAGCGATGCCAACGGCGCCTCGGCGGCCCCGTCCAGTGCACTCAACTCGAATTCGGCCGTCATGTCCATGAGGATCTGGTTGCGCTTGGAAGAGACCCCGTTGGTCAGGGTTTCCACGGTATCCGCATCAATGATCTGATCAAGACGAATCTTGGTTTGCTGAGCCAGAAGGATCTTCAACGCATCCCCTGCCCTGAACGGAATGTCCGGGGTGGGGCCCGATGCCGGAGCAGCGGCCTGCGCAGAAGCCGGAGGACTTGCCGGAGCAACCATGGCGGCCGGTTCGGCTGCCTCTTGTTCCACAGCTCCTGCCGCCGCAGCAGCATCAGAGGCGGCTGCCTCATCTGCTACCTCGGGAGCCGGCGCCTTCGCAACATCCTCGTGGAGTACTCGCTTGGCGTCACGCTGCACGTTGTACACCGTGACGTTCGCACCAGCGTTTTGTGGCAGCGCGAGAGTCTTACTCGCGAGGTTCGCGAGCGTTGGGGAGGAAGCCAAGCCAACTTCAACGATCTCTTGAACGCGCGATTCGATGAGCGCCTTCTGCGTCTCGATCCAGCGCACGGGCGAAGCAAATTGCCACGCCAACAGCTCAACCAGCAGTTCGCGGGCCACAGAGCCCGGATCGGACATGACCTCATCGAAGTTAGCTCGCAGGTTCGCCACCGATTCGGAGGGAACAACGGCGAGGATCGCATCCATGAAATCTGTGGTCAGTTCGAATGGCCGAGCCACGAGGTTCGGAATGTACCGCCCCTCCAGAACATCCAGATGAACGTCTTCTGGCATCAGCCCTTCGAGCAGGTTGCGGAAGTCCGGCACACCATCGCGAAGAACGGAGGAGTGGAACGGAACATCGATGCCCGGGATGAGCATGAATGGACGCTTGCCACCGAACTCCTTGGCTCGCCGCGCCGAATCTGCCGCGAGTGCCTTCAGCCCTGCAAGGGTTCCGGCAACCGCGTACTGCTGACCAGCCAAGTTGAGGTTCACAACCTCAAGGAACTCGCCAGAAGCCTTCGAAACCTCGGAAATGTACGCAAGCACACCGTCGTCGCCAATCCCAAACTGGTTAGGACGCAGCGCTCCGAGCTGGTAATTCGAACGGCCTTCGGCGTCACGAGGCACGAGGTGGTGCATCGTGGAACCGCGCTGGAACACGATCTCCAGCAGGTTCTCCAACGTGAAGATCCGGCCGTAGGCGGACAGCGCCGTGTACTCGCCAAGCGAATGCCCAGCGAAGCTTGCGCCGTTAACAAGGGCACCCTGCTCGCGCAGCCGCTCGGTTTGCGCGATGGCCACGGTGGCCAGCGCAACCTGAGTGAACTGGGTGAGGTTCAAGATGCCATCCGGGTGGAAGTAGGTCTCCCCCTTAGCGGTGATGGAATTCGGGTTATCGCGCACCACGGCGAGGATGGAGAATCCAAGCGCCGCACGTGTGTGCTTATCCGCGCGCTCCCACACGTCGCGGGCCGCAGGCGAATCGTTGCGCTCGTCCAGCGCCATACCCGCCGTCTGGATGCCCTGACCGGGGTACACGTAGGCCGTGGACGCAGCCGCAACGGACGCGCTGGCCTGAGCCACCACTTCGCCTGCGATCCGGCAGGTCACTTCGAGGGCAAGCCCGCCGCCGCGAATGCGGCCAACGCGCTCCACGCTGATCTCCACATCGTCGCCTAGGTTGACCATTCCGAACATGCGGTAGGTCCATCCGGTGATGCACAGATCCTCCACCGCATGCTGAGCGGCCGCGCACAGCCACATGCCGTGAACCAGCGCGTCATCCATCCCGGACATCTTTGCAGCCCGCGTGGACGTGTGGATCGGGTTGAAGTCACCAGAAACGATGGCGAAGGCCGTCATGTTCTCCGGTGCGGTCACCGTCACGCGATTAAGGAGAGAATGTGGGGTGTCCACAACCTCGCCCACATGGCCGCCGCGAGGGGCTGGATCCACCGGCTGATCGGTTGTTGTCACACGCCCGCGCATCGCGAAGCGGTCCACGAATTCGATGACGGGTTCGCCTGTTTCCCCGGCATGGCCCGCGCCCCGCGTCACGCGCGTCTGGATCGTCACAACGCGCCCGGCAGAGGATTCCTCGATGCTGGCGCAGTGCGAGTGGGAGGTCAGCTGGCCGGAGGCAAGGATCTCGTCAATCGATACGTGCAGGTTCTCCGAGTGATCCAGATGAACGGCGGACAAGAGCCCTTCGATCACCGGGTAATCATTTGCCCAGCCGGAGCCGATGGCCGCATAGATGGTGGGCCAGCTCGAACCAAGAATAGAGGACGGAACGGCACCCTGAGGTCCGCCGGCGGTCACACCAGCGTGCAGGGAACCAATCGCGGGAGATACGGCGTAGGTGAAGTGTGCCTCTCCCTCCACGAATTCCGGAAGGCCCTCGATGGGCGTGCCACCGATTGTGGTGGTGCCAACGCCGGCGGTCACGGCCAGCATCTGGCGCATATCATCGGCCAAACGGGCATCGTCCACGATGGGCAGCCCACCGTTTTGGACCGAATCGGGCAGAACGATCGGGATGATCAGCTCGCGCACAACATGCTGCTGCGCCTCAGTGCCGTCCCAGAAGGTATCAAGCGGAACGCGCAGCTCAAGGCCCGCATCGCTTTCGCGAATCTCCACCTCTTCCACGAGCGCCGCCGGGTTTTCAGCCAACTGGCCGTGCCACATGACGTAGGGAACGGTGCGCAGGTATGTATCGCGATCGGCAGCCAAGCGTGAGAACACCTCGGGAGCCTCTCCATCCAGCTGTCCCACCGTGTAGTCCTCGTAGCGCGCCAAGATCGATGCGATCGGCTCGTCAACGGAGGTGATACCGGCAACTGAGGTAGGTCCAGGAATAATGCTGACTTCGTCCGCCTTGTAGCGCGGATCGTGAGACTGCCACAGCGAATCCCCACCCCACCGCTGAAGGACGTCAGCGCCAATGTTGGACACGAATGGCACAGGCTTCGGGTACTTCAGGCACAGGGACAAGAACCATGCCGTATCAATTGCGCTGACCAGTTCGGTATCCGCGTTCGGGTAGGCGGCAACAAAGGCATCGAGGGCCGCGTATGGATCGCGCACTGCCTCCTCATCGGAGAAGATCGTGGCGATTTCGCCATGATCGGCCGCGCACAGGCGCGCCTCGAAACGCTGGAGCATCTCGAACAAGCGCGTCACGAGCCCGCCGTCGGTCCACGGATATGACAACTCCGTGTAGCGGCGAACAACGTCCGCGTACGTCATCTCTTCAATATCGCCGAAGTAGGGCTTGGCGGTCTTGTTGATAGCCTCGATGATTTCATCGCGGCGCTCGGCGATCGCCTCAGCATCACCGTCAACGTCCACCAGAAGCCGCCCGGCCTCCGAGCAGGAGTTCTCCACTTTGTAGATATCGGCGCGAAGCTGGGACAGGCCGGAGGTGATTCCCCCACGGGCCGCCCCGCTGGCGATCCAGCCGCCCTCATCATCGGCGGCAACACCGGGGGTTGCCACGAGCAATTCCTTGACGTCCCGGTTGGTCTTCGCCTCGAGCGCCGTCATGCCCACGGTGCCGATGAACACGGCATCAACCGGCATGGCCGGCCGGCCAAATTCCTTGGACCATTCGCCCGTGAGGAAGGCGGCGGCGCGCTCTGGCACGCCCATTCCGCCACCCACGGTCAGGATCACGCCCGCCTCGCGGATCTCACGGTAGGTGGCCAGCAACATATCGTTGAGGTCAACCCACGAGTGGTGGCCTCCTGCGTGCCCGTCCTCGATCTGGATGATGAGGGGCATGCCCTCGGTCACCCGTGCGATCGCCAGTACTTGGCGGATCTGCTGGACGGTGCCCGGCTTGAAGCCGATGTAGGGGAATCCTTCGCCGCGCAGGCGTTCGATGAGTTCCACGGCCTCGTCCAGATCCGGGATGCCAGCCGAAATGGTGACACCATCGATCGGGGCGCCGGCCGCGCGTTCACGCGAGACAAGGCGCCGGGTGCCGAACTGCAGATTCCACAGGTAGCGGTCAAGGAACATGGCGTTGAACTGGGCGGTGCGGCCCGGCTCTAGCATCTTGCGCAGGCCATCAACGTGTTCGGACAGGACCTCTTCGGTCACCTGCCCGCCGCCGGCCAACTCCACCCAGTGCCCGGCGTTCGCTGCGGCCGCAACGATCTCCGGATCTACGGTGGTGGGGGTCATGCCGCCCAAGATGATGGGCGAGCGTCCGGTCAGGCGCGAGAACGCCGTCTCAAGAACCTTATGGTTGCGGATGGTCGCCAGCTTGGGAGCGTAGGCCGTCCAGTCCTCCGATGTGACCTCGCGGCCTTCACCGGAAACAAATTCGTCACGCGCGGGCGCAGTTCCGGCATCCACATACGTGATTCCAGACCCGGCAAGGTTCTCCGTTGTGAGCGATTGCAGGTTGCCCGGTCCAAGGTCAACAACGTATCCCTGATCGAGCTTCTGCACCGCCTCGCCGAATTCGTTCGCCCACTCCAGATGATCGGTGAGGACGGCGCGGGCTAGGTGGTCCGACTTGTCCACGTTCAGTCCGCAACGCGCCGCCCAGTCATCAACAAGGGCGACGGCGGGTTCGAGGATATGCGAGTGGAATGGCGCATCCACGTCAAGGAATTCGACGACGGGTGTGAGTGGGGCGCCGCCAGTTTTCTTTGCCGTGCGTTCGGCGGCCGATTTCTCAGCAACCTTCTCCAGCTTGGCCACAAGTTTGGCCAGATCCGCCGGGCGGCCTGATGCGACGAGTGAATTGTAGGAATTGACGATGGCCAGATCGGCGCCAACGCCAGAAGCCAGATCGGCCAGCAACCCGCGCGGAACCCCGCGCACGGACACCATCGCGGTGTTGCCTGCGCGTTCGGCGCCGGCCTCACGCGTGACCTTCGTGGCTGCGGCGCCAATGAGGCGTGCCAGTGCCATGACGGCTGCCTTGTTTTCGGCCGCCAGAAGGGCCTCGGCCAAGATTCCCTGCGAGTGGCCGATTACGGCCACCGGCTGGTTGGTCAGAACGTGCGAGACGTCCAGCCACGCACCGTACTGCGCCATGAGGATGCCGGGAACGGAGGCAAAAGCACCTTCACCCGAATTGCCGAGCAAGTTCAGCCGCCCGCCGCTAATCAGCGTCAGCTCGGGCAGAACCGGTGCCAACAGGGCCTCGGCTGCCGAATCGATGGTGGAAAGCTCTGTGGCGATCTGTCCCTCGGAAGCAAGTTCATCGAGCTCGCGGCGCCACGGTGATGACTGGCCTGCGAACTGGAGGATCCAGGGAGTGCCGGAATTAATCTCTTGAGTAATCATCTCTCGTCTTTCTCCCCTACATCGGCATGTTGCCGTGCCGGCGCGTGCCGGGATGGGACCTATCTTTCGTGCGCAGAATACGCAGTGCAGAAACAATGTTGGAACGTGTGGATTCGGGCGTGATAATGGCATCCAGTTCTCCGGACGCCACCGCCAAGTATGGGTTCACGTTTTCACGTGTGTATTCATCGATGAGCTCTTGCTTGAGCACAGCTACGTCCGCGCCCTCTTGGGCCGCGGCCTTGAGCTCGCGGCGGCCGGTGATGGCCACAGCGCCGTCCGCTCCCAGCACGGCGATCTCGGCTCCCGGCCAAGCGAAGTTCATATCCCCGCCCAGTGACTTCGAGCCCATGACGATGTAGGCACCGCCGTAGGCCTTGCGGAGCACAACGGTGATGAGGGGCACGGTGGCGTTCGCGTAGGACCAGATGAGCTTGGCGCCGCGGCGAATAATGCCGGCCTGCTCCTGCTCCGTTCCCGGGCGGTATCCCGGAACATCCACAAGCGTGATCACCGAAATGTTGAAGGCATCGCAGAACTGGACGAAGCGCCCAGACTTCTCCGAGGCGTCCACATCCAGCGTTCCAGCGTCATGGAGCGGCTGGTTAGCCACGATCCCCACGGATTCGCCGTTCAGGCAAGCAAAGCCCACAACGATCGAGGGCGCGAACAGCTCCTGAACCTGAACGAACTCCTCGTAATCCACGAGGTGGCGGATAACCTCCACCATGTCGTAGGGCTGCTTGGAGGATTCGGGTACCAGATCGGCAATGGTTGCGGAGCTGAGCACATCATCCGGGCCCTCCTCATAATCCCAGCGCTGGGCTTGGCCATCGCAGTTGGAGGGAAGGTAGTTCAGCAGGGCGCGCGTGTAATCGAGCGCGTCTTCTTCATCCTCAGCCTGATAGTGAGCAACGCCTGACTGGAAGTTGTGGAGCGCCGCGCCACCTAGATCTTCGAAGGACACGTCCTCACCGGTTGTTGCCTTAACAACGTCCGGGCCCGTGACGAACATGTGGGCGTGTTCCTTGGTCATCACGATGAAGTCCGTGAGAGCCGGGCAGTACACGGCGCCGCCAGCGCACGGCCCGAGGATCACGGAGATCTGAGGAATAACGCCGGATGCCTCCACCGTCTTGGCGAAGATGCGCCCGTACTGGGAAAGCGCCAACACACCTTCCTGGATGCGCGCGCCGCCAGAATCAAGCATGGCCACGATCGGAATGCGCAACTCCAGCGCCTTATCCATGATGGCGATGATCTTATCGCCCTCCGTACGTCCAAGTGTTCCGCCGGCAATCGAGAAGTCTTGTGCGTAAACGGCTACCTGCCGCCCGTTCAACTCACCAATGCCTGTCACAACGGCGGCGCCCAGGAAGCCCTGAGCCATATTGCCGCCAACGAACTGGCCGATCTCCGTGAAGTTGTCCACGAACATCTCAATACGCTCGCGGGCCGTCTGCTTGGACTTGGGGTGCTGGCGGCTACGTGCCTTTTCTTCAGCAGTGCTCACCAATTCGTCTTGGTATGCCGCGAAATCCGCGCGATTAACAACGCGCGAGGAGCGGTCAATGGTCTGTGATTCGTCCGGAAGCCCCCGGATACCACGCGTCCTCACAATCAGTCCTCCTTCCGATCCACTCGGACAAGCGGCTGGAAGGCGGCAACGTTTTCGCCGCCCGCCACCGCAATTTCCTTAACAGTTCCGTCATAGGGGGCGTACACGTAGCTCTCCATCTTCATGGATTCGAGAACCACGAGCAGATCGCCCTGACGCACCGCGGCGCCCACTTCCACGCACACGCGCACCACGATGGCTTGAATTTGCGAGTTCACCATGCCGCTGGCGTCCACCTGTTCGCCCGAGGCGCCACCTGCAACACGGCGTGCTCCCCCGCGCAATGGCTGATGGCCGCGGCTTGCTACGCGAGGCCCGTTGGGGACCAACACGTCGCGTGGAATGGTGATGTTCACGCGCTGCCCGTTGAGTTCGGCAACGAAGGACACGCGCTCATCTGGAACCGCAGGGAGCCCCGTGTGGGTGGTTACGGCGCCGTTACTAGCACCGCCTGCACCGCCGCTCCCACCCTCGGTCACCTTTTCCGGCAGCACAGAATCCTCGAACCACCGAGTAGAGATAGGAGCCCCGGCGAAATCGTCCATGGAAATCACTTCGGAATACAGAGCGGCGGGCGTGGCCAGCCCCTCAACAACCATCTCATCGAGTGCGCGGCGCGAGCGAGCAATCGCTTGCTCGCGATCCGGAGCGGTCACAACCAGCTTGGCGAGCATCGGGTCGAAGCCGTTGGTTACCACATCGCCCTGAACAATCCCGGATTCGATCCGCACCCCGTGGCCCAGCGGCCACCGCAGGTGGGAGATGGTGCCGGTGGAAGGGATCATGCCGTTGGCGGGATCCTCACACGTGATCCGGAACTCGAAGGAGTGAGCACGCGCCTCGGGTACGGGCGTCAGCGCGCCGCCACCGGCGATCGTAATCTGCTCGCGCACCAGATCCAGCCCCGTGACCTCTTCAGACACGGTGTGCTCCACCTGCAGGCGGGGGTTCACTTCAAGGAAGTTGACGCGCCCATCGGGCTCCACGAGGAATTCGCATGTGCCCAAACCAACGTAGCCCACGGCGTCGAACAAGCGCTTGGACCAGTCGCGGATGGTGGCGTCGGAATCGCCGGGCAGCTGGGGCGCCGGCGCCTCTTCGATCAGCTTCTGGTTGCGGCGCTGAACAGAACAATCGCGGGTGGACACCACGGCGAAGTTCCCGGCAGAATCGCGTTCACACTGGGTTTCAACGTGGCGAGCGGTCCGGATGAAACGTTCCACGAAGAACTTGTCAGATTCGGTGCCATGTGCGGCAAAGAAATGATCGATATCGGCATCGCAGTCAATGACGGTGATGCCCCGTCCGCCACCGCCGTCGGCCTTCTTCGTGACGATCGGGAAGCCGTGGCTGGCCACGAACTCTTCCACGGCCTCGCGCCCAGAAACCGGATCGGAAATCCCCGGAACCGGCGAAACACCTACGGATTCGGCCAATCGGCGCGCCTGAATCTTATCCCCCAATTTGGCCAGAACACTCGGATCGGGGCCGATCCACGCAATCCCGGCGTCCATGACGGCGCTTGCGAACTCCTCGATTTCGGACAGGAATCCGTATCCGGGGTGAACGGCATCCACGCCGGTGCTTTTGGCGATGTCGACGATGCGCTCGATGTTCATGTAATCGCCGCCGATGGCGTGGGCCTCATCGGCCTGAGCCACGAACTGAGCGTTGATATCGGATTCCGTGTAGATTGCCACGGATTCGATACCCATATCGCGCGCCGTTCGGATCACGCGCAGGGCGATTTCCGAACGGTTCGCCACGAGGATTCGTGAGATCATTGGTGCCTTCCTTAGTTGAATAGCGATACTTCGCCGGCCGTGATCCGCACGAGGCCGCCATCTGTGGCCACCTCCAGCGAACCGTCTGCTAGTACCGCGCGTCCGGTCCCGTACACGGGAGAATTTGCGGGGCGCCCCACCATGATTCCTGGGCGCAGCGTGTCACAATGTGTGTTGATTTCGGTCAATACGCCCGAGCGCTCCGGATCTCCGGCAGCGGCTTCGAATGCGTTGATACGTTCCCTGAGTCCTGCTAGCCACGCCGCCGCAAGCTCATCACGGCTGGGGACAGGGAGCCCCACCGATTTCAGGGAAGCTGCGGTGGGCGTTGGGAATTCAGTGATCGAGAGGTTCATTCCGAGGCCCAGAACGGCGCTGATCCGCCCGTCCGATTCTCCGCAGTGTTCGCCAATGATTCCGCCGATTTTTTTATTGTCGACGACGACGTCATTCGGCCACTTCACCTTGACGCGCTCACTGCCCGTGGCCGCACGTGCCGCTGCGCCACCAATGAGAGTCAGCCAGTGCAGCTGTTCCCGGAGCGCGATGGGCAGAGAAACTAAGACGGAGATCAGGAGCGAGTGGCCGGGCTCCGAATGCCACTGGCGGCCTATGCGGCCACGGCCCGCCACTTGATCATCTGCGATAAGTACGGTGAAGTCAGGACTCCCTGGCCATATAGCCGCCAGATCGTCCTGCGTTGAGCCAGTGGATTCCGTGTGGAGGAACACCGCGGCTTGCGCACTGGTGAGTGACCAGTCCATGAACACCTCTAAGTTACTCAAACGTACCTTACGTTCAAGTAGGTTACCCTACCGTAGGCTCGCGTGCAGGAGGTGTGTCTTATTCCTCTAGGCCGTTTTGGTCTCCGCCCGCTCCTTGTCCGCCCTTGGACACCTTATGTAGTTGTTGGACATGGCATACCACCTCCGGAGGCGCCATAAGTGGTCCAACTGAGGAGTCTGGGCATTGGGCCGGCGGTGCGGCCAAGCTCAGGGCACAGCGAAGGGGCAGGCACACCGTGTGATGCACCTGCCCCTTCTGATGACTCGGGATCAGCGAGTTCGAGCTCGCCAACCTACTCGATCAGCGCAGCGCTACTTAATCAGGCCGAGCGCGCGAACCGCGTCCAGCTCCTCCTGAGCAGCCGTGATGTTGTGATCGATGCCGGCCTGCGTTGCCGCAGAGATGTCCAAGCCATCCACGACGTCCCACGAACCGCCCTTCGAGGTGACGGGCAGGCCGTAGATGAGGCCCTCGGGAACACCGTAATGCGTACCGTCGGAGTAAATGCCGCCGGTGACCCAATCGCCCTCAACGGTTCCATTGACCCAGTTGTACACGTGATCGATGGCGGCGGAAGCAGCTGATGCGGCAGAGGAGGCGCCGCGGGCTTCGATGATCGCCGCGCCGCGCTTGGCAACGGTGGGAACGAAGTAGGACGTCAACCACTCCTCATCCACGAGCTCCGGTGCGGGCTTGCCAGCAACCGTTGCGTAGGAGACATCCGGGTACTGATCGGCGGAGTGGTTACCCCACACGAGCATCTTCTTGATGTCAGTGACGGCAGCACCCGTCTTGCTAGCAAGCTGGGAGATGGCGCGGTTGTGATCCAAGCGCATCATGGCATTGAAGCGGTCATTGGGAACGTCAGGCGCGGACTGCATGGCGATCACGGCGTTGGTGTTAGCGGGGTTGCCCACAACCAGAATCTTGACATCATCGGCAGCGTTATCGTTGATTGCCTTGCCCTGAGGTCCGAAGATTCCACCGTTGGCCTCTAGCAGATCAGCGCGCTCCATGCCCTTGGTGCGGGGCCGGGCCCCAACAAGCAGTCCTACTGAGGTGCCGGTGAATGCCTTGTTCAGATCGTCATACACATTCACGGATTCAAGCAGCGGGAACGCGGAATCGTTGAGCTCCATTGCTGTACCCTCTGCGGCCTTGACGGCCTGAGGGATCTCCAACAGGTTGAGGCGAACGGGTACATCTGGGCCGAGCAGGGCGCCAGAGGCGATGCGGAACAGGAGAGCGTAGCCGATATTGCCGGCAGCTCCAGTGACAGTAACGGTAACAGGCGTCTTAGCCATGCGTTTAACTCCTTCGAGTTGAGGATTGGGCTGCGGTTGCCCACGCCCTATAGTTTAGTGGCGCGGCTCGCGCCGAAGAGGCCCATAGGACCCAAATGTTCACGAAACAACTGAGCGGAACGCGCTCCGGTAACTGGCTGCTACCGGCGATGAGCCCTGTAATAGGCAATCAGCCCGCGCGTGGAGGGGTCCTGACCGGCCAGCGCATCGGTATCTCCGGCGATCGCCGGGCCCATATCGTTGGCCATCTGCTTGCCCAACTCCACGCCCCACTGATCGAACGAATCAATTCCCCACACAACGCCCTGCACGAAGGTGATGTGCTCATACAGTGCGATCAGCTGGCCAAGCACCGAGGGCGTCAGATCCGGTGCCATGATGGACGTGGTGGGCTTGTTGCCCGGGAAAACTCTGGCGGACACGATCGCCTCGGGCGTTCCTTCAGCCCTGACTTCATCGGCTGTCTTTCCCAGCGCTAGCGCCTTGGTTTGCGCGAAGAAGTTGCCAAGGAACAGTTCGTGCTGATCCGTCTGACCGTCCTTCATCGCGTACTCCGGGTTAGCGAAGGCAATGAAGTCCGCGGGAATCAGTTGCGTACCCTGATGGATCAGCTGGTAGAACGCGTGTTGGCCGTTGGTGCCAGGTTCGCCCCAGAACACCTCGCCGGTCTTGGTGGTCACGGGAGCGCCATCCCAGGTGACGGACTTACCGTTAGATTCCATCGTCAGCTGCTGGAGGTAGGCAGGGAACCGGTGTAGGTACTGCGAATATGGCAGCACCGCGTGGGATCCTGCGCCATAGAAGTTGACGTACAGAACGTTGAGCAGCCCCATGAGCAGCGGCACGTTCTCGGATGCCGGGGCACTCTCAAAGTGCACATCCATCGTGTGGAATCCCTCGAGGAACTCCGCAAAATTCTCCGGCCCGATCGCCAGCGCCAGTGCGGTTCCAACCGCTGAATCCACCGAGTAGCGTCCGCCTACCCAGTTCCAGAAACCAAAGGCATTGGCCGGATCGATCCCGAATTCTGCCACCTTCTCCAAATTGGTGGACACGGCAATGAAGTGCTTGGACACGGCATCATCGCTGACAATTCCGCGCGCCTGCAGTCCCTCAACAAACCAGCGGCGGCAGGCCTTCGCGTTGGTCAGCGTCTCAAGGGTAGTGAATGTCTTGGACGCCACGATGAACAGCACGGTCTCGGGATCAACGCCCTTGAGCGTCTCGCCAACATCAGTGGGATCGATATTGGAGATGAAACGCGCCTCTAGATCCACGTACAGCTTGAGAGCCTCGTAGGCCATGACGGGCCCCAGATCGGAGCCGCCAATGCCGATATTGACGATGGTCTGAATCTTCTTGCCCGTCACTCCGGCCCATTCGCCGGACCTCACTTTGTTCGCGAAAGCGTATATGCGCTCCAACACCTCGTGCACATCGGCAATCACGTCCTGACCATCCACAACCAGCTGGTCCGATGCCGGGCGGCGCAGAGCGGTGTGCAGTACGGCGCGATCTTCCGTCACGTTGATGTGCTCCCCCGCGAACATCGCGGCGCGGCGCTCGGGCACGCCCACTTGGTCAGCCAGCTGAACGAGTGCATCACGGATCTCTTCATCAATGAAGTTCTTGGACAAGTCCACGTGCAGATCGCCTGCGGTCAACGTATACCGTTCGGCCCGCTCGGGATCGGCAGCGAATCGCCCACGGAAATCCGGGGTAAAGTCACGCGTCAGGTCTGTCAGATGCTTCCAAGCGGCGGTGCTTGTGGGATCGATGGTCATGCTTCCTCCATGTCAGCGAACAATCTGTGGAACAGCTTACACTCTCACGGGCAACACTCACCGCTTGGGAAGATTCTGAGTTTTCCGAAGTGTCGGGTCTGACCGGCGCACCAAGTCCACAGTGTGGGGCGCATCCACTGCGAGGCGGTCCAGTACGTCAGAGGCTGTGGCGCCACCGGCCCAGGTGCGGGCGATCGCGGTCGTAATCTCGCCCAAGATGCCCGGATGTACTTTGTGGAGCCCGGCGAGAAAAACGTCCGGGTGCTGAGCCTCGATACCCCACGGGGCGAGAGTGTCACCGGGAAAATCGCGCAGATTGCGGGTGACGATCATCTGTGCATCGGTATGAATCGCGGCAGCCAGAACGTGCCGATCGTCGGGATCGGGTAGTTCGAGCTGGCCGATCAGGTACTCATAGCCAGTGACGGCCACATCTCGGACCGCGTCGTTCATCAGCCGCCGGGTTCGATCCAGCCTAGCCGGGTCGAGGTCTGGCCGATTGGCTCTGAGATTGCGGAACACTTCCTCAAGAATCCGATCCGTCCACTTCGGGCGCACCAGCCGCGCCAACCCGACCCGGATCAGGACAGCCCAAGCGCGTGAGCCTCCACAGCCAGCTCGTCCGCGGCGGCCTCCCGGCGGGCGTCGTCCTCGCGCAAGTACCGCACCAGTGACGCGGCCCTCACACGACGGTGAGTGCCGACCGTGCGGTAGCCGATCTGCCCCGCATCGAGTAAACCGATCAAAAATGGGCGAGACACGTTCAGCACATCCGCTGCTTGCTGCGTCGTCAGCTCCGCGTGCGTGGGCACGAGCGTCACACCCTCACCGTGGGCGAAGCTATCAAGCACGCGAGCAACCGCGGTCAGCACCGCACGCGGCACCTCCATCTCCATATCCGACTCGCCCACGCTCAGCCGAACCGGAACGTCCGCATCTAGCGCAACACCGAAGCTACGCAACGCCGAGGCCGCCAGCTTCGCGTCTGTCGGCTCTGGCACCAGCGTCGAGATATCACTCATCAACTCACCCCACTTGATCGAAACTATCGCAACATTCGCAATAAGTGTAACTCGAATGATCCCTCGTCACCAGAGCACAAGACCACCTACCCGCTACGCATGCGCCAGCAACCGAAAGCACTCGCGCGGGCAACACTCACCGCTCGGGAAGATTCTGAGTTTTCCGACGACGACGAACGCACCGCGAGCACGCCGAAATGCGTATCTACGCCGTGGGCAGTTCGGTAGTCTTGATCCATGGACGATACGCAGCAGGAATCCCGTGCGGTGGAAGACCAAAACACGGGTAACGGCGCCGAGCGGACCAAGCTCGCCGTTCTCACATCGGGCGGCGATGCCCAAGGAATGAACGCGGTTGTTCGCGCTGTTGTTCGCACGGCCATTCACGAGGGCGCTGTGCCCTACGGGGTCCACGAAGGCTGGAGAGGCGCTGTTGAAGGCGGCAATCTGATCCGCGAGATGGGATGGTCCGATGTATCGGGCATCCTCAATTTGGGTGGCACCACGATCGGCACGGCGCGGTGCAGCGAGTTTCGCGAGCGCGCCGGGCGGCGCCGCGCAGTCAAGAACCTCGTTCGTCTGGGCATCGATCGCATCGTGGCGATCGGCGGGGATGGAACCCTCACGGGTGCGGACGCTCTGCGCTCGGAGTGGCCGAGTCTCGTGGATGAACTGGTACAGGCCGGAGAACTGGAGCCAGATCTTGCAGCACGCCATCACACGGCGCATCTGGCCGGTGTGGTGGGATCAATCGATAACGATCTTGTTGGTTCAGATATGACGGTCGGGGCGGACAGCGCGCTCCATCGCATCCTCGAAGCCATCGATGCTCTGGCTTCCACTGCCGCAGCCCACCAACGCACCTTCATTGTGGAGGTTATGGGGCGGAACTGCGGGTACTTGGCGCTGATGGGCGCCATTTCAGGAGGATGTGATTACACATTTATCCCGGAGATGCCGCCGCCGGTGGGCTGGGAGGACGAACTGTGTGACAAGCTGCGGGCCGGGCGCGCCGCAGGTAGGCGCGATTCAATCATCGTTGTGGCTGAGGGTGCCAAAGATCGCGCCGGCGCACCCATTCACGCGGCAGATGTCCGCGACCTGTTGACCGAACGCCTTGGGGAGGATGTACGTGTCACCTCGCTTGGCCATGTCCAGCGCGGCGGAACGCCATCGGCCTATGACAGATGGATGCCCACTCTGCTCGGATACTCGGCCGCTCTGGACGTGCTGCGCGCAGATGAACACCATCAATCCCATATCATCGCCACACGCCACAATAGGGTGACGGCCATTCCCATGATGGAGGCCGTTGCGAACACCCGCGCGGTCAAGAACCACCTCGAACAGGGCGAATACGATGAGGCAGTGGCTTCACGGGGTGCCAGTTACAAGTCCATGATCTCGACCTTTGAGAAGCTCTCCTCCCCCGTACACCCGGATCACTCGTCCCCGGCAGAGCATTCGCTCCCCTCATCTGCCGGGCGCCGCCCACGGGTTGCCCTCCTGCATGCCGGCGGGCTTGCACCCGGCATGAATACCGCGGCACGGGCCGCTGTGCGTCTTGGCGAGGATCGCGGCTTCACCATGTTGGGGGTTGATGGTGGCTTTCCCGGACTCCTTGACGAACGTATCCACGAGCTCACATGGGCGCAGGTTGATCTGTGGACGGGAACGGGAGGTGCCGAACTTGGGACCAGACGCACCATTCCCACGATCGATCAGTACTACGCGCTGGGACGAGTGCTCGAACAGCACCAGATTGACGCGGTACTCATGATCGGAGGATTCTCCGGGTACCAGGCCGTCTGGGAGATGCTGCACGAACGCAACCGTTACCCTGCCTTCAAGATTCCATTTGTGTGCGTACCAGCATCAATCGATAACAACCTGCCCGGATCCGAGCTGTCCATCGGAGCAGATACTGCACTCAACAACGTCACCGAAACTCTGGATCGGATCAAACAATCCGCTTCAGCGTCACGGCGTTGCTTCGTGGCCGAAACCATGGGCCGGCGGTGCGGATACCTAGCGCTGATGAGCGGAATATCCTCGGGGGCCGAGCAAGTGTATCTGAACGAAACGGGAATCACGCTCGATCAGCTCACCCACGATGCCAAGGCAATGGTGGCCACATTTACGAGGGGGCGCAGGCTCTACCTTGTGGTGCGCAACGAGGCGGCTTCTCCCTACTACACCACGGATCTCATTACTCGGGTTTTCGCCGCGGAAGGCGATGGGATCTTTGACGTCCGCCCAGCCGTCCTTGGCCACATGCAGCAGGGAGGAAACCCCTCTCCCTTTGACCGCACACTCGCTGTCCAGCTCACCTCTGCCGCGATTGATGAATTGTCCGCCCAGATCACCGCGGGCAAGCAAACAAGCTCCTACGTGGGCATGAGAGAAGGCGAGCTCCAAGTCCATCCGGTCAGTCACATGGACGAACAGATAGATATGGAAACTCGCCTCTCGTACGATCCATGGTGGCTGGGCCTGACCGAAGTGCTGTACGCCGTTGGGGATCGTTCATATCAGGAGGAACTGACCGAGTTCACTCTCTAATGCTGGCGATGTATGCGTCCTCATCGAATTCGGATGCATCGTCGGTTTCTTTCAGTTCCTTGCCGGCGAGCTTATCGATCACCATCGCAATAGCGCCGTCGCCCGTCACGTTGGTGGCGGTCCCGAAGGAATCAAGGGCGATGTAGGTGGCAATCATGAGGCCGATATCCGCGTCCCCGAACCCAAGCATCGATTGAAGGATGCCAACGGCGGCCATGATGGCACCACCAGGCACACCGGGGCCTCCCACCATGATGATGCCCAGCATGAAGAGGAAACCGATGAACTGTGCGGTACTCACTGGCAGCCCATTGACAATGATGATCGCCATGGAGAAGGCGGTGATCTTCGAGGCGGAACCGGACAGGTGGATGGTCGCGCACAATGGAACAACGAAGCTTGCCACCGGCTTGGAGACGCCGTTCTTCAGTGTCTGACGGAGCGTCACCGGAATAGTTGCCGCTGAGGAAGAGGTTCCGAGGGCCGTGGCGTAGGCCGGCAGCATGCCAAGGAGTGCCTTGAACGGGTTCTTCTTCGCGATAGCGCCAGCAGTGATGAACTGGATGAGCAGGATCACTACTTCCAGTGCGATCACGAGGACAACAACCTTGAGAAGCACGGAAATGATCGCAGCAACTTCACCGGTCATCGTCAGATTGAGGAAGATACCGAAGATATGCAATGGCAGCAGCGGGATGATGACCTTTTCGATCAGGCCGGTGATAATCAGCCGGAACTCGACAAATCCCTTACGCATGGTGCCCTTGGGCACCAGCGCAATACCGATTCCCACAACAAAGGACACGAGGAGTGCCGTCATCACATCAAACACGGGGAGCATCTCGATAGAGAAATAGGCGGTGAGCCCATCCGTTGTTTCCTCCACCTGATCAAAAGCGCCAGCCTCAAGGATGTGGGGGTAGAGCGCCTTGCAGGTGAAATAGGTCAGGAACGCAACGATGACTGTCGAACCGTAGGCGATCGCCGTGGTGATCCCCAACCACTTGCCAGCGCCCCTGCCCAGATCGGCAATAGCGGGAATAACCAGTCCCACGATGATGAGCGGGATGGAGAAGTTAAGGAATTGTGAGA
This sequence comes from Ancrocorticia sp., assembly GCF_052089425.1. NCBI lineage: Bacteria > Bacillati > Actinomycetota > Actinomycetes > Actinomycetales > Actinomycetaceae > Ancrocorticia > Ancrocorticia sp. Next base: position 21,024 of record NZ_JBQCZW010000006.1, read on the forward strand.
ATAGATCGTTAAATGTAACAAATATCCGCGCCACGGGTGCGTTGAAGAACTGGCCACAAAGGATGCCCAGAACGATGGCGAGGAGAACCCAAGGCAGGATTCCGGCCTTCTTTAGCCAAGACATAGTGTCCTCTCGGTGAGATTCAGACTCGATTTCACCGCCAAGGCTACGTGAGGTACCAGAACCCTGCCACGGGCTTCAATTACTTGAGACGCGCTACTTGAGACGCGCGCGGAGATTCTCATCCAGAGTATTCATGAAATTCTCCGTTGTGAGGAACTCTTGATCGCCGCCAACCAGCAGAGCCAGATCCTTCGTCATCTTGCCCCCCTGAACGGTATCGATGATGGTTTGCTCAAGGGTATCGGCGAAGTTCACCACCTCTGGGGTATTGTCCAGCTCCCCGCGATGGCGCAGGCCGCCGGTCCACGCGAAGATCGAGGCAATCGGGTTCGTGGACGTGGGATTACCCAGCTGGTGCTGACGGTAGTGGCGGGTGACGGTGCCGTGTGCTGCCTCAGCTTCCACGGTCTTGCCATCTGGGGTCATGAGCACGGACTTCATGAGACCGAGTGATCCGTAGCCCTGAGCGACCGTATCGGACTGGACATCACCATCGTAGTTCTTGCAGGCCCACACGTAGCCGCCCTCCCACTTGAGGCTAGCGGCCACCATGTCATCGATGAGGCGGTGCTCGTAGGTGAGGCCAGCGGCCTCAAACTTCTCCTTGTATTCATTATCGAACACCTCTTGGAACAAATCCTTGAAGGCCCCGTCATAGGACTTAAGAATCGTGTTCTTCGTGGAGAGATACACGGGGTAGTTGCGCATTAGGCCGTAGTTGAAGGAGGCGCGTGCGAAATCTCGGATGGACTCGTAGAAGTTGTACATGCCCATGACAACGCCGCCAGATTCGGGCATCTGACATACTTCCATCTCGATCGGCTCAGAACCATCTTTCGGCGTGTAGCTGATGGTGACCGTTCCTGCGCCCGGCACCTTGAAATCCGTGGCCTTGTACTGATCGCCATGGGCATGGCGCCCAATCACGATGGGCTTGGTCCAGCCGGGAACAAGGCGGGGAATGTTGTTCATGATAATGGGCTCGCGGAACACGACGCCGCCCAAGATGTTGCGGATGGTGCCGTTCGGGCTCCGCCACATCTTCTTCAGATCGAATTCCTTGACACGGGCTTCATCGGGAGTGATCGTTGCGCACTTGACCCCCACGTTGTGTTCCTTGATGGCGTTGGCGGCGTCAACAGTCACCTGATCATCAGTCGCATCGCGGTTCTGAATGGACAGATCGTAGTAACGCAGATCCACATCCAAATAGGGCAGGATCAGCCGGTCACGGATGTCCTGCCAGATGATGCGGGTCATCTCGTCTCCGTCGATTTCAACAACGGGACCATTCACCTTGATTTTCGCCATTAGGTTCTCCTCGCTAACTATCACTCACTGAGCTACACAGGACAGATTACTCGACGTGAAGATAATTTGCGCGCAACTCCGCCAAAGCTCACGCTGGAATTGCGAAACGTCACGCCACGGGGCTTCCCGTCCCCACACATTACTGCTGGTTTTCCGCGTTGGTTTCCGCTTCGTCCGTATCAGCCGGCACGAGCTCCTGGACGCGCAGCCATTCGATGCGGCGGCTGTCCATGGACTGCACCGTGAAGCGGAAGCCTCCCCATTCCACGGCATCACCGATCTGCGGCATCCGGCCAAGCTCATCCACAACAAAGCCCGCCAGAGTGTCAAAGGGGCCCTCCGGAAGATCAATCCCGAGGATCTTGACCACTTCGGCGCGCCCGGCCAGCCCGTCAACATCACGGCTGTCTCCACGCTTGATGAACTTGGGAGATTCGCGATCGTATTCATCGCGGATCTCACCCACAAACTCCTCGACGGCATCTTCTAGAGTGATGATGCCATCGGTCCCGCCGTATTCGTCAACAATCACTGCAAGGTGCTCGTGAGCGGCGCGCAACTCCGTCATCGCGGCCAGCACGAGCTTCCCCGTGGGGAAGAACATAATGGGACGAACCAGATCCCCCACGGTTGTCACATCCTGTGAGGGGTTGAGAAGGTCGCGGATATGGATGAAGCCTACGACGTCGTCGTCCGAATTTCCCTCGCGCACCGGATAACGTGAGTGCCCCAACTTCGCAATCTCCTGCTGAGCCGCCTGAATCGGGGTATCCGCGGAAAAGAACTCCACTTCCGTGCGTGGCGTCATGATCTCTTGGACGGAGCGATCCCCCACCGAAAGCATATCCACCACCATGGTGCGTTCCTGAGCCGCGATCGATTCCTGCCCGGCCACGAACGCTCGGAGTTCGGCGGCTCCCATGACCTCACGCTGTTCCTTAGGGTCGCGGCCAACAAGCCGCAGAACGAAGTTCACGGATACGCCCAAGAACCAGATGACGGGGCGCAAAATAAACGTGATACCGGAAAGTGGGTACACCACAAGAAGAGCCAACGATTGCGCGGATTGCATGGCGATGCGCTTGGGAACCAATTCGCCGAAGACAATCGAAATGTAGGCGATGACAATGGTGACCAGAATGAAAGCGGTGGTACTGGCCGCCGATGGCCCCATGCCCGCATCTTGGAGGAGCGGGGCAACCGAAGGCGCAATCTGTGCGGCGCCAAAGGACGCGGAGAAAAACCCGGCGATCGTCACACCGATCTGCACGGCGGAAAGGAAGCGATTCGAATCCTCCGTCAAGCGCTTGACGGCGGCACCAGCCTTGCTGTTTTTGGCCATCTCCTCGATCTGAGATTCGCGAAGCGAGACGAAGGCCATTTCGGATGCGGCGAAAATGCCGCCGATGAGCGTGAAAAGAAGGACAAAAAGGATGTTGATCAGGTCCACGGGCATATTCTACTCAACGCCAGCGCTGGCAACGGTTATGAGCGCAGTGCCACATCAGCCCAACCGGAGAGATAGGCCAGTGCAAGCGCCAGAGCGCAATAGGACGCCACATCGAAAAAACGGGAACGAATCACGGGCACGGCACCCGCCGGCAAGAACGCACGGAGCAGCCCGAAAACCAGCAGGCTGGCCGCGAGCACACGCATAGACACCACCGCAGAGGCGGCGAAGGTGAGTCCGGTAACCAGGATGACCCAGCCCGCCAAGAAGATATAGGTTCCGTCCCGGGGTACTCGTTCCATAGCGTCCAAGCTAGCATGTATAGATGCAAACCATCGGAATCATTGGGATTGGATTGGCTGGATTGCGTGCCGCCGCTGAGCTGAGAGCACGCGGATTCACCGGCACTATCGTCGGCTGGAACGCCGAGGGCGTGCCGCCATACGACCGTCCCCCGCTTTCCAAGGAACTTTTTGGAGACTTCCATCACCTGTTAGCTGACGATGGCTTGGGCGATCTAGACGAGCTGGCCGTGGACGTGTGTGGCGAGGCCCGCACTATCACTCGCGATGGCACATGGTTTGTGGACGGCACACCGGTGGACGTGCTGATCATCGCCTCTGGCGCCCGGCCAGTGCAGTCCATTGCCGGAGCCTCCACGCTGTACACCCTTCAGGATGCCCGGGCACTGCGCGCCTCCATCACGCCCGGCAGCACGGTCCACGTAGTGGGCGCCGGGTGGATCGGCATGGAGGTGGCATCTGTGGCCAGCGCCATCGGCGCCTCAGTGAACGTGTGGGAAGCCAGCCAACACTTCTTGGACCGCACGTTCCACGGCACGGTGGATGACATCTGGGGGACATGGTGCGAAGAAGCTGGCGTGAACGTCCATCTCAACCAGCCCTACCCCGGCGGGAACTGCGACGTTCTGGTTCAGGCAACCGGCGCCCGCCCCACGGTGGATTTCCTGCCCGTGGGCGCACGCACGGCCCGCGGGGCCCTTCAAGCGACATCCGAGGGCTGCGTTCTAGACGAAGAAGGAACCGAGATCCCTAGCCTGTATGCCGCCGGGGATTGCGCCGATCTGGGCGGGCTCCCCGGCGGGCACTGGACACAAGCCCTCAGCGATGCCGGACGACTGGCCGCCTGCATCATGGGAGAGAGCGAACCCCGCCCGGCACCACCCGAAGTGTTCTCCACACAGTTCGGGCACGAGATCACGCTGATCGGCGAGGTTCCGCAGGCTGATACCGGTGTGCGCGAGGGCCTAAGCATCCGATGGGAGAGCGGAGCGTTTCTGGGGATAGACGCCCCGCGTGAGACCTCACGGGCAAGAAAGGCACTACGCAAGCAGATGGCGGCGGCCCAAACGACCGCCGCCATCCACGCGTCCTAGCTACTAGAGCACCCCGTCCAGCAGCCGTGTCGAGTTGCCGAACCGGTGATTGGTGGCGGACACGGCCTGCTCGAACACGAACGGCAGAAGCTCCACGCGGCCCGATGCCGTGATCGGATCGCTGTAGATTGCAACATCGATACTTCCTTCAACAGCTTCGGCCAACCGAGTGGCATCACCCTCCACTAGCCTGATTCGCATACCGTCCGGCGTTGTGCGGTGGGCGGCCATGTACTGTTCGAAGGCAGCATCTGATTCAACCGTCACGGGAACGGCACCCAAATACTCCGCCATCTGCCGCGAGAGCGGTGCGAAGGTGGAGATTTGGAAGCTGCAGCCAACCGAGAGCGCACCGGCGGCCAGCGCCAAAAGATCGCCGAGGTTGCCGCCTTCGCTCAGGCGGATAATGACGCCCTTGGCTGGCCGGTAACGGAAGCAATTCTTCTCCACACCCAGTTGGGAGGGGTCATGGACCTGCGAGAACTCGGATTCGCGCGCGCCGTCCATCCCGCGAATAATCCGAACGAAGCGCTCCTGATCGATGAAGGACATCGTGGAGGCAACATTGCGCGCCTTACGCAAGACATCGCTCGCAATATGGATCTGCTTGGGCAGCTCCGCAGTGAAATCCGGTTCCACATGGCCCAGCCCAATGAGGTAGTTGGGACCGCCGGCCTTCGTGCCGGCACCCACGCTGGAGCGCTTCCACCCGCCGAACGGTTGGCGGCGGACGATCGCGCCGGTGATGGTGCGGTTCACGTACACATTGCCGGCTTCAACGTTATCGAGCCAGTATCCGATCTCATCCGAATCGAGCGAATGGATTCCGGCCGTCAAGCCGAAATCAACGGCGTTCTGCCACTCAACAGCTTCCTCTAACGTATCCGCACGCATGATGCCAAGGATTGGTCCGAAGTATTCGGTCATATGGTATTCGCTGCCGGGCTGAACTCCGGTGCGCACACCGGGGCTCCACAGCTTATCGTCCACGCGCTCCGGCTTGATCACCCATTTCTCTCCCGGTCCAAGCTGTGTCAGGCCGTTGAGCAGTTTACCGTGCGGTTCCTCCACACACGGCCCCATCTGAGTGGACAGGTCCCACGGGTAGCCGAGTTTGAGAGAGCGCACCGAATCTACCAACTGCCGCTGGAAGCGCTTGGAGAATCCGGCCGAACCCACGAGGATCACCAGCGAGGCAGCCGAACACTTCTGCCCGGCGTGCCCGAAGGCACTCGTGACAACATCCTTGACCGCCAGATCCATATCCGCCTGCGCCGTCACAATTACGGCATTCTTCCCGGACGTTTCCGCGAATAGACGCAGATCGGGACGCCACGAACGGAAACGCTCGGCAGTTTCCGTGCTTCCCGTGAGGATCACCTGATCGGCTTGGCGCACCAGCTGCTCTCCCAGCGTTGAGGAGTGCGCGCGGTCCAGATCAATGAGGGCCAGCAGATCCCGAGGAACGCCGGCCTCCCACATGATCTGCGCCAGCAAAGCCCCAGTGCGGCGCGTCAGATAGGCGGGCTTGAACAGCACGCCTGACCCGGCGGCCAGCGCCGCCAGAGCGCCACCGGCAGGAATGGCCATCGGGAAGTTCCACGGCGGCGTCACAAGAGTGGCTTGAACGGGTGAATAGGTTGCACCCTCAAGCGAATCGAGCTGTTCGGCAAGGCTCGCGTAGTACAGGGCGAAATCGGTGGCCTCTGATACTTCCACATCGCCCTGATCGAACAGCTTGCCCGCCTCCGATCCGGCAACCTCGATGAGATCACCGCGATGTTTTTCTAGGCCCTGACCCACCGCGCGCAACACGGCGCCGCGTTCGGCACCGGACTTCTGTGCCCACGTCACTTGGGCGCGGCGCACCTTAGCGATCGCCTGATCGATCTCCTCGGGCGTAGATATGAGATCCACAATGCCGCTACCCAGCGTGCTGGACTTCATGCGTCCGGCAATGTCCTCTGCCCATTCGATGTTGGCCATGAGAGACGGATCGGTATCCGGTGCGTTATCGAAGCCATCGGCGATGGTGGCAGGTATGTGGCGATCCTGCAGGCGGTTGGGCCCGAAGTGTAGGGCATCGGATGCCATAAGATCGGCGGCAGCCCTGAACGTATCGGCCTCATGATCGCGCACCGAATCCTTGTCAAGATCGAACACGTTGGACATGAAGTTGTCCGGGGCGGAGTTTTCCTCCAACCTGCGCACCAGATAGGCAACCGCCACATCGTATTCGGTGGGACGCACAACAGGTACATAGAACAGGAGCGGCCCGATCGCATCGCGCACGGCGCGTGATTGCGGGGTGGCCATGCCTGCCAGCATTTCCACATCAACACGCCCGTCCAACGGAATTCCGCGATCCTCCATGAGGGTCAGGGCGTAGGACAGCGTGTACAGGTTCATGCCCGCCACGCCAATGTTGACCGAATCGAGGCGCTCGGGCACCAAGGCATCGGACAGCACGGCCATGTAGTTGGCATCGGTGGCCACCTTGGAGGGCTCAACCGTGAGCTCCCACCCGTGAATGACGGCATCCACCAATTCCATCGAAAGGTTAGCGCCCTTGACCAGCCGGACCTTAATGGGGGCACCGCCCCGTTCACGGCGCTCGTGCGCCCACTCGGTCAGATCGGCCAGCCGCCCGCGGGCGTCTGGCAGGTAGGCCTGCAGCACGATTCCCGCGCGGTAAGTGAGGAGCTCATCGCGATCCAGAATGTTGGTGAACACATCGATTGTTAGATCGAGATCCTTGTACTCCTCCATGTCCAAGTTGATGAAGGTTCCCGTTGCCGCACCCAGCCGGAACACAGGAAGCAGCTTCTCCACGGCGTTCGCCACCGCCGCACGGTGACCGTAGGGCGCATGCGGCCCAATCACGGAGGACACCTTGAGGGACACGTAATCCACATCGGGGCGTTCGATGAGTTCACGGGTGGCGGCCATGCGCCGTTCGGCCTCCTTATCCCCCATCACCGCCTCACCCAACAGGTTGATGTTGAGACGGGACCCATCATCACGCAGCGCCTCGATCGCACCTCCCAGCTTCTCAGGCGTGGCATCCACAACCAGATCGCCCACAAGCGTGGAGAACACCTTCTGGGCGGCAGCGGCCGCGAGTGCCGGGGCACCTGGGGCGATGGAGCCACCGATCTTCGCGGGAGCGGAGAGCCATGCGGGCAGGAAGGAGACGTTGCGTGAAGCGAGCTTCTTCAGGTTGTGTGAGGCAACCTTCGGATCCTCCGGCCGAATTACACCGTCCACGAATGAAACGGTGTAATCCAGCCCGTCCTCATGGTGAAGTACATCGGCCAGAAGGGCCGCGGCGCGGGAATTCGGGTAAGCCTTCGAAGCTTCGATCCAGGCGTTTGCCTGATCGATCGAACGCTCAATGAGCTGCAACGTCATCATGCTGTCCTTTCTGGTTTGCTACCCCACCAGACTAGCCGACGCACAGGCACAGATTTGACCAGAAGTCCCGCCTACTCGCGCGTAACTAGTGGAAGAAGTGACGCGATCCCGTGAGGTACATTGTCACCCCGGCCTCAGCCGCAGCTGCAATCACTTCGTCATCGCGGATGGAGCCTCCGGGCTGCACAACGGCGCGAATTCCGGCCGCCGCCAGCACCTGGAATCCATCGGCAAACGGGAAGAAGGCATCGGAGGCAGCAACGGAACCATGTGCCCGCTCCCCCGCCCGCTCCACGGCCAGCCGGCACGAATCCACGCGGTTGACCTGCCCCATGCCCACACCAACGGTGGCCCCGCCGGAGGCCAGAAGGATTGCATTGGACTTGACGGCCCGAACGGTGCGCCATGCGAAGGCCAGATCGGCAAGGGTGGCCGCATCGGCGGCCTGCCCGGCCGCGAGCGTCCAGTTCGCCGGATCGTCCCCGGGGGCCTGAAGGCGATCGCGTTCCTGAACCAGCATGCCGCCGCTGATGGGATGGTAATCGAAGGCTGGCTGATCGTTCACTACGTCAAGAATCCGCAGGTTCTTCTTGGTCTGGAGCAGCTCGAGAGCTTCTGGGGCATACGAGGGGGCGGCAATCACCTCGGTAAAAATCGGCTTGACCTGCTGCGCCAGCTCTAAACTGACCTCGCGGTTCGTAGCAATCACCCCGCCGTAGGCGGACACGGGATCGCATGCGTGGGCCAGACGATGCGCCTCGGCCACGTCCGCTCCCACGGCCACCCCGCACGGATTAGCGTGCTTGATGATGGCCACGCAGGGTTCACTGTGGTCCCACGCCGCACGGATCGCCGCATCCGTATCCTGATAGTTGTTGTAGCTCATCTCCTTGCCACCCAACTGCTGCGCGTTCGCCAGCCCGGCGCTACCTGAGGCAAACACACCGGCGCCCTGATGCGGGTTTTCGCCGTACCGGAGCGGCTTGCTCATCCACCCGGCCACCGCCATATCGTAGGCCGCCGTGTGCGCGAACGCCTCGGCCGCGAGTTGGGCCCGGAATTCGTCCGTGAATTGCCCGTCCGATACCGCGTGGAGGACGTTGGGATATTGATGAGGATCGACGACGACGGCAACGCTCGCGTGGTTCTTTGCCGCCGCTCGGACCATGGTTGGTCCGCCAATATCGATCTGCTCAATGCATTCTGCCGAGCTGGCCCCACTCGCAACAGTTTCCTCGAACGGGTACAGATTCACGATCACCAGATCGATCGGCTCAATCCCCAGCTCGGCCATCTGGGCCGCGTGTGTATCCCGCTTGGCCAGAATGCCGCCGTGGATCTTCGGATGCAGCGTCTTGACGCGGCCGTCGAAGCATTCGGGAAAGCCAGTGACGTCCTCAACGGGAGTGACCGGCACGCCGGCTGCGGCGATCGCCTTGGCTGTTGACCCGGTGGAAATGATGTCCCATCCAGCGCCCTGAAGCCCGGCTGCTAGTTCTTCCAAGCCCTGCTTGTCATAAACGGAAATGAGTGCCTTTGGCATGATCTACCTTTCATGCCCAGGCGCGCGGCTTGTTCGTCATGCCGCTCCCCGATGGTAACCATCTTCTACGCCAGTCGCGGCCGGAATCAGTCTAGCAAAGTCCGGCCTTGCGGCCCTCCATCCACCAGCCCTGACGAGACATGGCGCCTACCACACTGACTAGCTGTTCGCGTTCCACGGTTTTGATGCGGTCCAAGAGGGACGCTTCGTCGTCGTCGTCAAAAACCGGGCACGTGACCTGCGCTAGAATCGCGCCGGTATCCATCCCCGGATCCACGATAAACAGGGTGGCGCCGCTGATCTTGACCCCGTGCGCGAGTGCGTCCGCTGGGCCGTGGACACCCGGGAAGGCCGGGAGCAGTGCGTTATGCGTATTGATCACGCGGCCGGGGAAGGCCGTGAGAACCTGAGGCCCTACGAGCTTCAAGAAGCCGGCCAACACCACAAGGTCAGGGGAGAACTCCCCCACCTTCACAGCAAGCGCGCCGTCCCACTCCTCGCGGTTCGGGTAGGCTCCCAGCTTCTCCACGAAGGTGGGAATTCCCGCCGATTCGGCTATCTCGAGGCCGCGGGTGCCCTCACGGTCCGCGCCAACGGCCACGATCTGGGCTCCGAAGGCAGGATCGGCGCTGGCCTCCAGCAGGGCCTGCATGTTCGAACCGGCGCCGGACACCATGACAACAAGGCGGGCTGGACTTGCACACGTATGCAGCTGCTTCACTCGGGCAGGCTATCATCCTTGCTGCGGCTTTCGCGGATCTTCTCAACGGTGGGCCGGAAAAGCAGGCCCAGTAAAAGGCCTCCGCCCGCTTCGGCGGCCAACACAATGCCGAACAACGGCGGCACGATGCCCACGGCTGTCATACGGCCCGGACCGATACCGCCGCTGGCCAACGCCCCCACCAACGCGGTGGAGATCAGGATGATCAGGAAAGCGATCCCGCCATCACGAGCGCTCTCCTTGAGGGACGGCTTGGTGCGCCACAGGCCGATGCCGATGCCGCAGGCAATAGGAAGGGCGATGATCCATGGAAGGGTGAGATCCGGAGTGGGCAGCGCCCCCAGAATAGGGAGGGCGGGCAGCGGGGCGGCGCTCACGCCGAACGGCGAAAACGCGGTACCTTCACCCACCGCGAAGCCCACACCAGACACGTAAGCCAGCGCCCAGATGAGCACGTTGGGCAGGAACAGGAGTTGCGCGATCGCGAACACCACAGTGGATAGGCCGCCCAGAAGGTAATAGTTCTGGATCTCCTGCACGCGATCCCAGCCGGTCACAAGGCTCACCGCAAGCGCTCCGATAGCTAGGCCGCTCAGCGCCAGCATGACTGGCCACGTGATAGCCCACGCGCGCGACAGCCACGGCGGCTTCGGCCGTGCCAAGAGCCCGCATATTACCGTGATCACGGCGGCGCCTAGGCCACCCAACGCGGGGATCGAACCGGGAAGGCCGATCAGCCCGATGAGCGTAGTGACGAGGAATGCGGCGAGGCCGCTGATGCCAATATCGAGCCACCCGGTGATCTCGTAACGGCGCATCCATCGGTAGATGGCGAAGCCGAACACGGCGCTCACCAGAAGGGGCATCATCCCGATCGTGGCCCCGCCGATCTCCAGTGGACCGCCGAATGCCAAGAGCCACAGCGATGTTCCCAAGCGCGCCGAATCCTGCCACGTCACCGCGCTGAGTGCGGGGGACGATGCCGTGACCGTGTAGCAAAGGATGGCCACAAGCGCGGTGGCAATCCAGCTAAACACGATGGGCTGAATGACGGCCGTAACGGCTGCGAAGGTCCTGCGAGGATAGTCGGTACTCATCGGTTCTAATGGTTCCCTTTCAACAGCTGTGCGGACCCCATGTTGCCGCGGCGTGTCGCGAAAGAGCCGCATGCTCGAACTCTCGTGAACTCATCGTATTAACTGACTCGAAACTCTAGAATCGTTTTGTGTGACCTAGGAGGTCATGTGACACAGCACGGTCTATGATCGCCGGACTGACTCAGTGTTCAAAGTACAGAAGGTGGATTATGCACATCGGTATCTTCCCATCGAGCGACGAGGCAGCCAAAGCTGCAGCTCAGATCGTCATCGATCATCCCCACGACACTCTCGGGGTGGCAACAGGTTCCACGCCTCTCGGCCTGTACGCGCAGTTGAGGGAGGCGTGGGCACGGGGCAGCTTTTCTGCGACGTCCGCCTACGCACTTGACGAATACGTGGGGTTGGATGGAGAACACCCGGAGCTCTACCGCAACGTTCTGCGCCGTGAACTCTTGGGACAGACGGGGCTAACCGAGGCCACCCTGCACACTCCCGATGGCTTGGCGGATGATCCCCATGCAGCTGCCCGCGCCTACGATGGCGCAGTACACGCGGCGGGCGTTGACCTGCAGATCTTGGGGCTGGGTTCCGATGGGCACATCGGGTTCAACGAACCGGGCGGATCCCTCGTTTCCCGCACGCGTGTTGAGGTTCTGGCTTCCTCCACGAAGCGCGACAACTCCCGATACTTCGGGGATGATCCCGATGCCGTGCCAAGCACCTGTATCACTCAGGGACTCGGCACCATCATGGAAGCGAAGGTGCTCCTGCTCATGGCCTTCGGCTCTGGGAAGGCCGAGGCAGTTGGCCAGCTCGTCGAAGGGCCGATCAGTGCCTCGTGGCCCTGCACCATCATGCAGATGCATCCCAACGTCTATGTGCTCACGGATGAGGAGGCGGCGCGCCGGCTGCGCTTCGCCGATCTGTACCGCGAGCGCTGGGATGGGCTGTCATGAGTGAGTCCGGAGCCCCTGCCAGCGGACGCAGATTTGACGGACTGGTGCTGGACGGCTACGGAAACGTGGCTGGTCATGGCCTCGTGCTGGACGGCGAGGGGCGGATTCGGGAGATCATTCGAGCCGATGGCCCCGCCCCCGCCGGCTACATCATTCCCGGGCTCGTGGATCTGCACTGCCACGGAGGCGGCGGCACCTCCTTCCCCGATGATCTTGAGCCGGAGGCGATAGCGCGTGGCATCGAGGCCCACCGAAACGCGGGCACCACTGCGCTCGTGGCATCCCTCGTGTCCATGGTTGATCCATTGCCCGCCATCCGTGCACTCGTTCCCTTCTGCCAGAGTGGGGAGCTGGCCGGAATCCACATGGAGGGGCCGTTCGTCTCCCCACACAAGGCAGGCGCACAGAATCCTGAGGCGATCAGGGACGGCAACCTTGCGGAGCTCGAGACCTGGCTACGGGCCGGCGACGGCTGGATCCGGACCATGACGGTAGCCCCGGAAATCCCTCACGCCGCCGAGGTAGCCGCGATGCTTCTAGCTCACGGTGCCAAACCCTCTTGGGGCCACACGAGCGCCACGGCGGATCAGGCAGCTCAGGCGATGGCGGGTGTTGTTCAGGAAGCCTCCCACTCAGCCACAATTCGCCAAACCGCCACGCACCTATTCAACGCCATGCCGCCGCTGTCCCATCGCGCTCCGGGGCCGGTGCGCGAGTTCATTCAGGGTGCCAAACGCGGTGAGATCAGCGTGGAGCTCATTGCCGATGGCGTACATCTGGCGCCCGAGCTCGTGGAGGATCTGGTGGACTATCTGGATCTCGCGGGAACCGCAGTGTTCGTCACGGACGCGATGGCCGCGGCTGGGATGCCAGAGGGGGCCTATCAACTGGGCGGACTGGACGTAGAGGTCAAGGATGGTGCAGCCCGGCTGGCTGGCAGCTCCACGATCGCTGGCGGATGTTCCAAGCTTTCGGATCAGGTGGCTCTCATGGGCCAGCGCGGGGCGCTCAGCCTCCCGCAGATTGTCCGCGCAACCGTATCGGGGCCAGTTCGCGCTGCCTCGCTGCTGCGCGAGGGTCGGGCAGCCAAGGGTGTCACCCTGACATACGAGATCGGCGTCAAGCCCAATGCCGTGGTGCTTGACGCCGATTTTCGGGTGGTTCAGGTTATCCGCGAAGGAGTAGTTCTCTAGCAATCTGAGCACTCTGGCTGGGTGTGCGGCCCACCTTCACGCCCACGGCCTCCAACGCTTCCTGCTTGGCGGCAGCTGTCCCCGCCGAACCCGAAACGATCGCGCCGGCATGGCCCATCGTCTTACCCTCCGGGGCGGTGAATCCCGCAACATAGCCAACAACCGGCTTGGTCACGTGTTCACTGATGTAGGCGGCTGCCCGCTCTTCTGCGTCTCCACCGATTTCCCCGATCATGAGGATCAGCTCGGTGTCAGGATCTGCTTCGAACGCTTCGAGTGCATCGATGTGGGTAGTCCCAATCACCGGGTCTCCCCCGATGCCGATGCAGGTGGTGAAGCCGATATCGGACAGTTCGTGCATCATCTGGTACGTGAGCGTGCCTGATTTGGACACAAGGCCGATCTTGCCGGAACCCGTAATGTCCGCCGGGGTGATGCCCACATTGGACTCCCCCGGCGTGATGATGCCAGGGCAGTTCGGACCAATCAGGCGTACGCCCTTGTGAGCCGCGTACGTGTAGAACTCGGAGGAATCGGCCACCGGTATACCCTCGGTGATGATGACAACCAGCTCCATGGCCGCATCCACGGCCTCGATCACTGCACTCTTGGCGTGAGCGGGCGGAACGAAGATCACCGAAACGCTGGCGCCGGTTTGAGCCTTAGCATCGGCCACCGTGCCAAACACGGGAACCGAAATGGTTCCCGCATCGCGGCTTTCAGCGCCCGGCCCAACAGGAACAACATCGAATTCTACGGACGTTCCCGCTTTGCGTGGGTTTACTCCGCCAACAATCGCGGTGCCAGAACCAAGCATGCGGCGCGTGTGCTTTTGGCCCTCAGAGCCCGTCATCCCTTGGACGATCACTCGGGACTGCGCATTGAGAAAAATGGACATGCTTATTCTCCCTTACCGGCTAGCTTCGCTGCCTCGGCCGCGGCCTCATCCATGGTGGCGATAATTGTGACGAGTGGATGCTCGGCGTCACGGAGGATGCTCAGGCCCTCCTCAACCGAATTGCCATCAAGGCGCACCACAATGGGCTTGCTGGCCTGATCTCCAAGGAGTTCGAGCGCACCGACAATTCCGCGCGCCACTTCATCGCACGCTGTGATACCTCCAAATACGTTAACCAAAACGGAACGCACTTCGGGGTCCGAGAGGATAACGCTCAGGCCGTTGGACATGACCTCAGCTGAGGCACCGCCACCAATATCAAGGAAGTTGGCCGGGCCTACCCCGTAGGCTTCGCCTGCGTAGGCCACCACATCCAGAGTGGACATGACCAATCCCGCGCCGTTTCCGATCACTCCTACTTCGCCGGAGAGCTTGACGTAGTTGAGGCCGAGTTCGCTCGCGCGGGCCTCAAGGGGATCTTCTTCGGCTTTGTCCACCAGATCGGCGTGCTCCGGGTGGCGGAAGGACGCATTGGAATCCAAGCTCACCTTGCCGTCCAGTGCGATGATCTCCCCATCTGCTGTCTGGACCAGCGGGTTCACTTCCACCAGCGTGGCATCCTCGCCCTTGTAGGTGTCCCACAGCTTCTGGATCACGGGGATCACGCGATCGGCCACATCAGCCTCAAAGCCTGCCTCGGTCACGATCTTTCGCGCCGTGGCGTCATCAATTCCAGTGAGGGGATCTACGGCCACACGGGCTAGAGCTTCGGGCCGTTCGGCCGCCAGCTGCTCGATCTCCACCCCGCCTTCTACCGAACACATCGCCAAGTAGCGCCGCTGCGAGCGATCCAGCAGAACTGAGAAATAGTATTCGTTGGCAATATCGGCCCCGGCGGCAACCAGCACGCGATGAACCGTGTGCCCTTTGATGTCCATGCCCAAGATCGCTTCAGCGGCCTGCCGAGCTTCATCTGGGTTGCGGGCAAGCTTGACGCCGCCCGCCTTTCCGCGTCCACCTGTCTTGACCTGCGCTTTGACAACCACTAGGCCGCCTAGCTGCTGTGCCGCCTGTGCTGCTTGATCGGGGGTGCTCGCTACCACTCCGTCAAGCACGGGAACGCCGTGCTTTTCAAAGAGGTCACGCGCTTGGTACTCGTAGAGATCCACTCGCAGTATCCTTTCCTCGGTCGGATTTCCCCTGCCGAAATCTCGACGTCAAGATACTTTGAGTGTACCCAACATTTCGCGCAGTTACTAAACTCTAAGCCTTTTCGAGCGGAGCAAAGCGCAGCATGAGGCGTTTGGTCACGCCGCCGCGGAAATTGACCTTGGCAACCGTGGACTTTCCCGAGCCTTCAAACGCCACGATCTTTCCTGTACCGAAGCTCTTATGGCGCACCGCATCGCCTACCGAAAGCCCGCCGGTTTCTGCGTCCGCCTTCCCGCCGCTTGGTTCCTGGCCGGAGCTTCCGGCCTCCGGTTCTCCGCCCTGAGCCATTTCGCTATCTGCTCCCAGCTTGCCCGGAACAAACGGTTTGCCGGAGCCGAATACTGGCCCGCCGTCGTCGTCAAAAGAACCCCGCCCACGCTGGCCGAAACGTCCCTGACCAAAACCGTTGCCCTGATAACTCGCGCGCACCACATCCTGGCTGGATTGCTCGCGGCGCCACTCCATCACGTCATCCGGGATCTCCTCCAAGAAGCGTGAGGCCGGGAATTCTTGGGGAGCGCCCCATGCTGACCGGGTAGCCGCGCGCGTGAGATACAAGCGTTGGCGTGCGCGGGTGAGCGCAACGTAGGCGATGCGGCGCTCCTCCGCCAGTTCTTTCGGATCGGCCAGCGATCGCATGTGCGGGAACGTGCCGTCCTCCATCCCGGTCACGAACACGACGGGAAACTCCAAGCCCTTGGCTGTGTGGATGGTCATGAGCGTGACCTCGCCTTCACCGCCATCTGCTTCGGGCAGCTGGTCAGAATCGGCGACCAGCGAGACCTGATCCAGCCACTCCTCCAGCGTGCCCTCCGGGTTGATGGTTCGGAACTCGGAGGCAACCGAATGTAATTCTGCGAGGTTTTCGAGGCGAGATTCATCCTGAGGATCGGTGGATTCGCGCAGCATGGCCAAGTAGCCGGCTTCGTCCAGCACCTCGTCCAGCACCTCGGCTGGCCCCGCCCCACTTTCTGCAACTTCGCGCCCCTTCTCCAGAACGCGCACGAAGGCCTCCAGAGATTTACGGGCGCGGGCAGTCAAGCCCGCCACTTCGGCGCGGTCAGAGTTCTCCGGATGTGCAACATCCGCGAGCGCCGCCCCGAACGAAATCCCGTAACGCGAGGCCTGAAGCGCCACATGCTCCTCCGCCTTTTGACCCAGCCCGCGCTTGGGCATATTAAGCACACGCCTGAGCGAAACCGTATCGTCCGGGTTAACCACCGCGTGGAGGTAGGCCATGGCATCCTTAATTTCACGCCGCTCGTAGAAGCGGGTGCCACCAATCACCTTGTAGGGGATGCCGGAGCGAACAAACATGTCCTCCACGGCGCGGGACTGCGCGTTCGTTCGGTAAAACACCGCGATATCGCCGTAGCGATACCCTGCAGTGTCGCGCAGCCGATCAATTTCCTCAACAACGAAGCTCGATTCGTCCGCTTCCGAATCCGCAACGTAGCCCACCAGCTTTTCGCCGCCACCCTGATCCGTCCACAGCTTCTTGGGGCGCCGCCCCTGATTGTTGGCAATCACGGCGTTGGCGGCAGAGAGGATGGACTGCGTGGAGCGATAGTTCTGCTCCAACAAGATGGAGGTGGCGTTCGGGAAATCGTGCTCGAAATCCTCGATGTTGCGGATCGTTGCCCCGCGGAACGCGTAGATCGATTGGTCCGCATCCCCCACCACCATGAGGTCCGCCTGAGGGACGGCGCCGCCTTCCCCGGGTTCGCCGCCTTCCTCCGCCTCGGGCACCCCGCCCGCGAGCACCTTGACCAACTGATACTGCGCGGTATTCGTATCCTGATACTCGTCAACGAGGATGTGGCGGAAGCGCCGCCGGTAATGTTCGGCAAGATCCGGGTGGTTCTCCAGCAACAGCACGGCCTGCATGATGAGATCGTCGAAGTCCATCGCGTTGGCCGCATGGAGGCGCTGTTGGTAGGCGGCATACGCCTCCGCAAGCACGGTTGTTGCGCGGTCCTCAGCGCGCCGCGCGGCCTCTTGCGGCGTTACCATCTCATTCTTCAGATCGGAAACTTGCCGCGAAAGAGTCTTGGGCGGGAAGGCCCGGTAATCGAAATTTCCCTCCCGGCACACCAT
Organism: Ancrocorticia sp.; assembly: GCF_052089425.1. Taxonomy (NCBI): domain Bacteria; kingdom Bacillati; phylum Actinomycetota; class Actinomycetes; order Actinomycetales; family Actinomycetaceae; genus Ancrocorticia; species Ancrocorticia sp. The sequence continues at coordinate 38,439 of NZ_JBQCZW010000006.1, forward strand.
GTTCATCAGCCGCTGGGCATCGGTCTGATCGTAGATCGTGAACGTGGAGCGCATCCCGAGGGTGGCGTGCTCCTTGCGGAGTATGCGCACGCAGGCCGAATGGAACGTGGAGATCCACATGTGCCGCGCCAAGCCGCCCAGATTCTGTTCCAGCCGCTCCCGCATTTCCTTCGCGGCCTTGTTGGTGAAGGTGATTGCGAGGACTTCATTGGGACGCGCCTGGCCCGATGCGATGAGGTAGGCGATCCGCGCCGTCAGCACGCGAGTCTTGCCCGAGCCAGCACCGGCCACAACCAGCAGCGGCCCGCCCGTATGCGTCACGGCCTTGCGCTGCTGGGGGTTCAGCCCCTCGAGGATCTTCTCGGCTTGGGCGTTGCGCGCGCCAACACCGCGCATCCCACCGGCGCCCGCGCGGCCTGAACTGACGTCCGCCCCCGCCAAATCCGGGGACGGTGCTGCCGCAGAATCGGCCTGCTGCGCCGACGCCTCGTTAATACGCGCGCGCAGCCGCGCCATCGATGAAAGGTACGCTTCACGGGATGCTGAATTCGAACTGACCATAGCGCACCTAGCCTACTATGCCGCTCCACCACCTTCTGCGCCCGAACCACGGGCCTCTCCCGCAGCAAGGCCGCTGCCTAACTGGCGTCGTGAATACGGAAAGCGTGCTCGTTCGTGAAGAGGGTGAGCCCCCACGCGCTTTCCTCGCGCCCGTAGCCCGAGCGGTTGATTCCGCCGAACGGCCATTCCGGGCTGGATTCGCGATGCGCGTTCACCAGAGTCATGCCCGCGTTGATTTTGTGAGCGAAGCGCTCGGCCTTCTCCACGTCCTGGCTCCACACGGACGATTGGAGCCCGTATTCGGTTGCGTTCGCGATGCGCAACGCGTCCGCCTCATCGGCGGCTTGATAAACGACGACGACGGGGCCAAACAGCTCATCGCACGAAATATCCTGATCGAGGCCAACATCTGTCAGCAGCGCTGGCTCCATGTAGGCGCCCGGGCGATCGATTGCCGCCCCGCCGTAGTGCAGGATCGCACCGTCGCGCACCGCCTGAGCCACCCGCTCCACCACCTCGTCGCGCGCCTCAATTGAGGAAACCGGGCCCATATCCGTGCCCTCGGCATCGAACGGTCCAACTTTGATTGTGGCAATCACGGCCTTCGCAGCTTCCATGAATTCGTCATAGATGGCGGAATCCACAATGATCCTCTTGGGAGAGGTGCACACCTGCCCGGCGTTGAACAGGCGTAGCCTCACAGCCTTTTCGGCCATCGCCGGCACATCTGCCGCATCAAGGATCACCATCGGATCGTTGCCGCCCAGTTCGAGCACAGAACGCTTCATGTTCGCCCCGGCGATCGCGGCCACGGAGGCACCTGCGGATTCCGAGCCCGTGATACTGAATCCCTTCACCCGGAAATCGGTGAGTACGGCCTCCACATCGGAGGAGTCAAGATAGATGTTGGTGTACACGCCCTCAGGCAATCCAGCACACTCCAGCAAGTTCTGGAACTCAGCGGAGGACACTGGGCAGATGGACGCCTGCTTCATGAGGATCGCGTTTCCTACCATGAGCTGTGGCAGGGCGAAACGTGCAATCTGGTTGTACGGGAAGTTCCACGGCATAATGCCCAGTAGCACGCCGAGCGGATCGTGCTTGACGTAGGTTCTCACACCATCGGAGGCGTCAATAACGGTGTCCGCCAGTACGTCCGAAGAGTTTCGCGCGAACCATCGCGCGTGCTTGGCAAGCGTCCCGGTTTCAGCACGTCCATCGGACAGCGGCTTGCCCATTTCGCGCCCAATAATTCGGGCAAGGCGATCGGCTTCCGCTTCCACCAGATCCGCGAATCGCTCAAGGACGGCACTGCGTTCGGCCATGGGCGTGGCGCTCCAACGCTGGAAACCATCGTGAGCGCGGTCAATCACCGCAGGGATCTCTTCTGGAGTCAGAGAATCGAAGTGTTCTTGGATTTCGCCTGTGTTTGGATTGTGAACCTGATAGTTGCTCATGTCACTATTCAACGCCTGAGCTGGCCGTGGCGCCACAGATTTACCCATGCGAGAACGCCGGAATCGCGGACGGCCCGCGTCAAGCCGCCCTTAAAAGACCTTCAGGCCCTCGTTCCGGAAGATCTGCCGGGTTCCTTCTACCGCCTCGTTGGTTGGCGGTTTGGTATCGGCAAGTTTGTACTCCATGCCTAGGCTGGCCCACTTGTCCCGCCCCATCTGGTGGAACGGAAGAACCTCAACGCGGCTCACAGAGTTCCATCGAGCCGCGATCTTCGCGGCCTTGCGGATATTCTCCGGATCATCGGTGAGGCCGGGAACCAAAACGAATCGGGCCCAGATCTCAATGCCGCGTTCGGCCAAGCGATCGCCAAAGCGGATCGTGGGTTCCAAGGCGCGCCCTGTCACCTCTTTGTAGGTGGCGGGATCCCCGGACTTGACGTCCAGTAGCACCAAATCCACATCATCCAGCATGGAATCTGAGGCATGCGATCCCAAGAAGCCCGAGGTATCGAGGGCCGTGTGAACGCCCATCAACTTGGCCCCATGAAGAATTTTGGAGGCAAAGGCGGGCTGCATGAGTACCTCGCCGCCGCTCAACGTGATGCCGCCGCCAGTTGCCCTGAAGATCCTGCGGTACCGCCGAATCCGGCGCAACAGCTCCTCGGCGCTTACCGGTTCCCCGTTGCGCATTTGGAGCGTATCCGGGTTGTGGCAGTACTGGCAGGCAAGCGGGCATCCGGAGAAGAAGGTGGTCATGCGTGTGCCCGGCCCATCAACGGCCGTCACAAGCTCCCACGAATGGATAGATCCCAGATCCCCGGAGCGCATGCGCGCCAACCGGTCTGCACGTTGCAGATCGGAGAGCTCTTCGATCCCGGCAATGCCGGCACCATGCGGACGGGCCGCTGGTGACAGGAAATCCTGATCGCCAGCGGCCCCCATCACGAGTGTTTCAGTCAATCGTTCTCGCTCACGCGCTCTGATGGAACGTGCGGGACAGAACGTCCAGCTGCTGTTCCTTCGTGAGCTTGACGAAGTTAACGGCGTATCCGGATACGCGAACGGTCAGGTTCGGGTACTTCTCCGGATGATCGATCGCATCTTCTAGAGTGGAGCGATCAAGCACGTTGATGTTGGCGTGGTACAGGCCCTGCACTCCGCCGTGATCCTCACGAGCGGCCTTCATAGATGCGAGGCGCTCTTCGTATGTCTTAGCTGCCATAATGTAGCTTCCTTTCAGTCCTCTTGCGAAACTCAGATATCGGCATCTTCGGGAACGAACCCGGCATCGAGGATACCCACGAGGTTCGAAACCTGCTCGTCCTTGTTGCGGCCAAGTCCGGATGGCGTGATGGTGTTGGTGAGCGAAATGCCGTCCAACGCATCGTTGTAATCCAGCTTACCCACGGAGAGCATTGATGCCACCATGCCGTGGGAGTCCATGCTGTTCTCCGGGTTGGCGCCCGGGGCGAATGGTGTGCCTGCCTTGTGGCCGGACGGGAAGGAACCTGTTGCCTTGCCGTACACCACGTTGGAGGTAATCGTCAGCACCGATTGGGTTGCCACCGCATCGCGGTAGAGCGGGATCGCCTTGATCTTGTCCATGATGGTGTGCACAACGGTTGCCGCGATTTCATCGGCGCGATCGTCGTCGTTCCCATACGTGGGGAACTCACCCTCGGTCTTGTAATCCACGATCAAACCGGTTTCATCCCGAATCGGGGTGACCTTCGCGTACTTGATGGCGGAAAGCGAATCGGCCACGATCGAAAGTCCCGCGATACCGCAGCCCATCGTGCGGACGATATCGGAATCGTGAAGGGCCATCTCCACCGCTTCGTACGCGTACTTATCGTGGGAGTAATGGATAATGTTGAGCGCCTCAACGTAGGTGCCGGTGACCCAATCGAGCATGTCCTCATACTTGGCCCAGACCTCGTCAAAGTCCAGCGGACCGTCGCCCTCAATGGGGGCGAAGCCGTTAACAACCTGCTTGCCAGTCATCTCATCACGGCCACCATTCATGGCGTAGAGCAGGCCCTTGGCTGCGTTCACACGCGCGCCGAAGAATTGCATCTGCTTGCCTACGCGCATCGGGGAAACGCAGCACGCAATCGCGGCGTCATCGCCCCAGTGGCAGCGAATCTGATCATCGGATTCGTACTGGATCGCGGAGGTCTCAATCGAGATCGCCGCACAGAAATCCTTGTAACCTTCTGGCAAGTTCTCATTCCAGAACACCGTGATGTTTGGCTCGGGGGCCGGGCCGAGGTTACGCAGGGTCTGTAGGAGGCGGAAGGACGTCTTCGTCACGAGCGGGCGGCCATCATCGCCAAACCCGGCGTCGGACCACGTTGCCCAGTAGGGATCGCCTGAGAAGATCTGATCGTAATCGATGGTGCGAAGGAAGCGGACGATGCGCAGCTTGAGAATCAGGGAATCAATGATTTCCTGAGCGAACTGCTCGGTGATACGTCCGGCGGCCAGATCGCGTTCGAAGTACACATCGAAGAAGGCGGAGAGGCGGCCAAATGACATGGCAGCGCCGTCCTGTGACTTCACAGAGCCGAGGTAGCCGAAGTACGTCCACTGCACGGCTTCCTGAGCAGTCTTTGCTGGCCCAGAAATATCGATGCCATACATGGAAGCCATATGCTTGAGCTTCTTGAGGGCCTTGACCTGATCGCTGTGCTCTTCGCGGTAGCGCGCCCAGTTCTCGGAGAAAGGCTCATCCTTGACAGCGTCCTTGGCTGCCAGCTTGTCCTCGATCAAACGGTCAACGCCGTACAGTGCCACGCGGCGGTAATCGCCGATGATGCGGCCACGGCCGTACGCATCGGGAAGGCCGGTCACGATATGCGAGGAACGGGCCGCGCGAATATTCGGCGTGTAAATATCGAACACGCCATCGTTATGGGTCTTGCGGTACTTGGTGAAGATTTCCTTGACCGCGGGATCGGGCTCCTTGCCCGCTTCCTTGATGGCCGTTTCCACCATGCGCCATCCGCCATTGGGCATCATCGCGCGCTTGAGTGGAACGTCAGTCTGCAGGCCAACAATGACATCGTCATCTTCGCTGATGTAGCCGGCCGGGAAGGCATCCACGTCCGCTGGAATCTTCGTATCCACGTCGTAAACGCGCTTCTCACGCTCTACGGACAGGTACTTCTTTTCGAGCGTGTCCCACACGCGGAGCGTCTTGTCAGTGGAGCCCGCGAGGAACTCCGCATCGCCCAAGTACGGGATGTAGTTCTTTTGGATAAAGTCCCGGACATCGATGTTCTCGGTCCAATCTCCGGTAACAAAGCCGCCCCAAGCCTCTTGAGTGGGGGTTTCGGCTCCTGCGCTGGTTTGCTCCATTGTTTGTCTCTCCTGGATGGGTAGTCCGTAATGGAATTAGTTCAATTATCGCTCACTACTGGACCTTTGTCTGTAGGTCTGAGGCGAATTACGCGTTATTCACCCCACATTCGGCGAAATTTCGCTGATTAGATGGAGGAAATTTCCCTGTGATAAATCGGGTAGGCAGGTTGGGACTATCGTCCCTTTTGTCGACGACGACGGATTTTTCACGGACTCCGTCCAACGCTCCACGCCACAAAGGATGACAGTAAATCAGGTGTCTGTATTTTGATACGATAGATTGCTTAAGGACTGGGGTCTTTTCTGCGAAATGGTACGAGAGACAAATTGCCTGCAACGGGAGATACAACTGGGCACTCAGAATTGGATACACATATATTGGGAAAGCAATGACGATTATGCACTTGTCATACAAGTGACCTACTTATATGATGTGTTTACCGCGAAGAGGAGCACCGCAGCACCTCTTCCAGATCGCAAAGGAGCATCATGGTTGCCGATACCATTGCACACGTCAAACTTTCACACGTTATTCTCCCTCTCAAGACGGAAATATCAGACGCGAAAGTATTCACAGGGCGCCAAAAGCCAATGACAGAGGTCCATTTCTTGTTCTGCGAACTTGAAACGACAGATGGCCACTCGGGTCTTGGCTTCGGGTATTCAAAGCGCGCGGGCGGGCCGGCACAGTTCGCCCATGCCAAGGAAATAGCTGACAATCTTATCGGGGAAGATCCGAATGATATTGACAGACTGAGAGTCAAGCTGCTGTGGGCCGGAGCCTCCGTGGGCCGGTCCGGCGTAGCAGTTCAGGCGATTGCTGCAATCGACGTGGCCCTATGGGACTTGAAAGCCAAGCGCGCGGATCTCCCACTTTCGAAACTCATCGGTGCTCATCGCGATTCCATTCGCTGCTACAACACCTCCGGCGGGTTCCTTAATGCTCCGCTGGAAGCAATTCTTGACAACGCCACCAAGTCGCTAGAGGCCGGAATTGGCGGCATCAAGATCAAAGTTGGGCATCCCGATAGGACCGTTGATTTCGAGAGGCTGACGGCCATGCGAGAGCATCTGGGAGATCAGTTCCCTCTGATGGTCGATGCAAACCAACAGTGGGACCGTCCCACTGCCATGCGTATGTGTAAGGCGATGGAAGAGTTCAATCTGATTTGGATTGAGGAACCTCTGGACGCCTATGACTTCGCGGGGCATGCCGTACTAACCCGCGAGATCCACTCCCATTGCGACAGGTGAGATGCTGACGTCAGTTGCCGAGCACAAGAAGCTCGTTGAAATGAATTCTGCCGATTTCATTCAGCCAGACGCACCACGCATCGGGGGCATCTCTGAGTTTCTCAAGCTCACAACGATTGCCAGTAGCGCCGGATTGCAGCTTGCACCCCATTTCGCGATGGAGATTCATTCGCATCTGGCTGCTACGTATCCAATCGAACCATGGGTTGAGCACTTCGATTGGCTTGACCCCCTGTTCAACGAACACATGGAAATCAAGGACGGGCGCATGATCGTCTCCAACCGCCCCGGTCTTGGCGTCACACTTTCGGACCAGCTACGCGCATGGACCGTTGAAACGTCCGAGATCGGCACGCGCCCGTAACAGCGCATCCATCTCTAGCCACGCCTCGGGCAGCTTGCACCACGGTGTCATCCACCATCGTGGTGCAAGCTGCCCCCTTGTCGTACCATCGAACCACAGGTTTGACTTTCCCCATCGGGGCAAACCCGCCCACAAGTCTGGAGAACGATGAAAGAACCAACCGGTCCCCTCCTCAGAGAGGATCACCGCGGACTGTCCCACGCCGTTGCCGTACGGCTGAAATCGGACATCGCCATCGGAAAACTGGCGCCGGGAGATAAGGTTCCATCGGAAGCCGAGCTTGGGCGCTCATATGAGGTCTCACGAACGGTTGTGCGCGAAGCAGTGTCACAACTCCGTGCCGAAGGGCTAGTGGAGACATATCAGGGGCGAGGCACCTTCATCGCTGCCGCTTCTGTGCCACACAATGACGCTGATGTTCATGGTCTCAGCATCGATCTCTCAGTGTCACGATCCGCAGAAGACATCATGGAGTTGCGGCTAGGCATCGAGCCACACGCTGCCTTTCTCGCTTCCAAGCGCTACCGGGTAGCGGACTTGGCAAGTCTGGACAGAGCCCTCATGGACTTTGAAGAGGCCGTGGCACATGGAGCGTCAACCATCTCTGCCGATTTCGCGATTCATCGAAGTATCGCTGTAGCGTCGAGTAATCCGCTGATCATTGCCATTATTTCTGCTCTGGGTTCACAGGCAGTGCTGCTCCAACGTGCCAGTATCCACGAAGGCACCAATGTCCTCGCACCTGAACACGGCGATCTATTGCGCCACGAGCATCGTCAAATTCGCAACGCTATCGCCCGCAGAGATTCCGATGGGGCTCGGGCCGCAATGATCACACACCTAACGCGTTCGATGAGCGCACTGTAGGTACTTTTGGACGCCGCTTGGATTCTCCAGTTGGATGGCATCTGGAGCGTTATCGTGCAGAACCGGCGGCGATCGCATTGGCAGTAACGCCAAACGATCGCCGCCGCCATCTACTTACGGACGAACGAGCGCTGGTTTCTTGTTATCGTACGTCCATCCCGGAATGAGGAACTGCATTCCAATAGCGTCATCGCGAGCTCCAGCACCCTCCACCTTCTCCTTGTAGAGTTCATGGGCTGCGAGAATCCGCTCCATATCCGGTTCAACACCGAGCCCCGGCTTGGATGGCACGGCCACCTTGCCATCAACGATTTTCACCGGCTCCTTGGTGAGGCGCTCAACGCCCTCCTGCCAGATCCAGTGGGTATCAAGTGCGTTGTATTCACCGGGAGCCGCTGCACCACAATGGACAATCATCGCCAAGGAAATATCGAAATGATTGTTGGAGTGACAGCCCCACGTCATCCCCATGTCATGGCACAGCTGCGCCACTCGCACCGATCCCTGCATCGTCCAGAAGTGAGGATCCGCAAGTGGAATACTCACCGACTGTAGAGCAATCGAATGAGTCATTTGGCGCCAGTCCGTGTTCACCATGTTGGTGGCTGTTGGCAAGCCGGTGGCTCGGCGGAACTCCGCCAGTACTTCTCGGCCAGAAAAGCCTTCTTCGGCGCCACACGGGTCTTCAGCGTAGGTAAGAACTCCGACCTTATCTTTGCAAAGATCGATTGCTTCTTGAAGTGACCACGCACCGTTGGGGTCAAGAGTGATGCGGGCGTCCGGGAAACGCTCCTTCAAGGCGACAATCGCCTTCATTTCCTCCTCACCGGAAAGCACGCCGCCCTTGAGCTTGAAATCCTTGAAACCGTATAGCTCATGAGTTGCTTCCGCGAACTTCACAATGGCTTCCGGCGTCAATGCTTCCTCATGGCGGAGGCGATACCAATCCACATCGGAATCTCTCTCACGGATGTACTCTAGATCGGTCTTGTCAGGATCTCCCACATAGAAGAGATAACCGAGTGTCCGGACTTCATCGCGGACCTGACCGTCGCCCAACAAGGCGGCAACCGGTACGCCGAGGTGTTGACCGAGAAGGTCCAAGAGTGCCGATTCAATACAGGTGACAGCATGGACTGTGGTGCGCAGATCGAAGGTTTGAAGCCCCCGGCCGCCCGAATCGCGATCAGCGAATCGCTCGCCAATTTCTGCAAGGATGTTCTTGTATTCGCCGAGTTGCCGGCCTAGGACAATGTCTTTCGCATCCTCGATCGTTTCGGTAATCTTCTGACCGCCCGGCACCTCACCGATACCTTGGTTTCCCTCAGAATCAGTAATAATCACAATGTTCCGGGTGAAATATGGCCCATGAGCTCCCGAGAGGTTGAGCTCCATGCAATCGTGACCTGCTACTGGATAGACGTCGATTTTCGCTACGGTAGGTGTGGACATCCTTGTCCCCTTTCAGTGTATGAGTGAAGAAATATCGTGACAGTTATGGGCCCTCGGACGGCTAGTGTGGAGCCGTCCGAGGGCTATTCTGATGGATTCAGGCTTCGGGCTCTCCTGGAGTCAGCTCGATGTTGGCCAGTTTCTCGTACACACGCACGAGAGAGGAATGATCCTCAGCCACGTGGCCATCCCCGTCAAGAACGCTCATCATCTCGCGTACGAGCGCGGTCAGTGGTAGCGGCGCGTTTACTCCATGACCCGTATCAAGAACATTTCCGAGATCCTTGATGTGTAGGTTGATCCGGAATCCCGGCTCGAAGTTACGTGCGAGCATCATGGGTACTTTGGCATCCATCACCGTAGAACCAGCCAGTCCCCCACGAATTGCTTCGTACACGGCTTGAGGATCTACTCCGGCCTTCTGAGCTAAGGTGAACGCCTCAGCGCAGGCTGCGATATTCACTGCAACGATCGTCTGATTAGCCAACTTCGCAATGTTTCCAGCGCCGATGCTGCCTACGTAGGTCACAGCGCCAGCCATAGTATCGATGACGGGAGCGACAGTGTCGAATACTGCCCGATCGCCTCCCACCATCACTGACATGGTTCCATCGATGGCCTTGGGTTCACCGCCGGAGACGGGTGCATCCAACATCGGAATCCCTCGCGCAGCTAGAGCATCATGGACTTCACGCGACACGAGCGGGGCAATCGAGGACATGTCCACGTATATCAGCCCGTCGTGAGCTCCTTCGGCGATACCACCTGTACCGAGTGCAACCTCTTTGACATGGGGAGAATTCGGCAACATCGTGATGACTAGTTCACTAGCTTCTGCGGCTTCCTTCGCACTGCCCACGGCAGTTGCTCCGGCTTCAACGAGCTCAGCAATTGAATCCTCATTGCGATCATTGACGTAGAGTTCATAACCAGCACGGACCAAATTCTTGGCCATGGGCTTTCCCATGATTCCAAGACCAATGAATCCAATCTTCATATTCGTTCCCTTTCCTTTTCGTGGTTAACTGATAAATAGGCTCATCAATAGCACGGCTCCCAAGCCCAGAATCGACAAGACTGTGGTGTAGGAAGTACGTGACTTGAGAGCTTCAGTCACAGACAAATTAAAGTATTCCTTGAACATCCAGAATCCCGGATCGTTCACGTGCGAGAAGGCAATTGAACCCGTGGTTGTTGCCAGCACCATCAGTTCCGGTGAGACTCCCGCCGATGCCACAAGTGGCGCGGCAATCCCTGCCGCCGTGGCAACCGCAACCGTAGCCGATCCCAACGCAATACGCAGGATCACCGCGATGAGCCACGCAAGGATGATCGGGGAAATCGACCAACCGGATGCCATATCCGCGATGTAGTCAGCGATACCGGCGGCGACGAGAACCTCCTTGAAGGCCCCACCACCCGCGATAACAAGAAGGATCATCGCCATGGCCTTGCCGGCTTCAGCGGCGGACTTGGCCACTTCGGTCATGGGACGCCCAATGCGTGGACCAAACACGTACATCGCCAGGAGGAGTGCCAAGAGGAGTGCGATGGCCGGGGAGCCGAGGAAGTTGATAACTTCGGAGAACCAGCCGTCAGAATCGACGAACATATCGTAGAGAGCGGCACCGGCAATGAAGATGACAGGGAAAAGCACGACGGTCAGAGAAATGCTCAGCGGAGGAAGCTCCTCTTCTGGAATCTCCTTCTCCGATACCAAGCCTTCGGGAATCTGCGGGTTCATCTTCTTAATGAAGCTCAACCGCGGCCAAACCATGGCAACGAAAATCCCGAGCGGCACGGCCATGATGAGACCGTAGGCCAGAGTTAGTCCGACGGATGCCGAGTACATTCCGGCAACGGCCGTCGGGCCAGGATGCGGCGGCAAAAAGGAGTGCATGGTCGATAGCGTGATAGACATCGGTAGTCCAACCCACAAGAGGTTCGACTTTGTAGCCCTCACCAACGTGAATGCCACGGGGACAATAATGACGAAGGCAACTTCGTAGAACATCGTCACACCGATGAGCACGGACGTGATGACCATCGCCCACTGCACACCGCCGTGTCCGAAAACATCAACAATGCGAGATGCGATTCTTCTGGCGGCTCCAGCATCGCCCATCACGCGACCGATCATCGCTCCAAGGCCAACCACAACTAGCGTGGATTTCATCTGCCCGCCAATACCGGCTTCGAGAATTTCAGCGATGGCGGATACGCCCACCGTTTCGCCGTCAACTGCCAGATTTCCGGTTGTTGCTGCCCATATGCCAACAAGTGTTGCCGTGAGCAATAGAGCGATGAAGCCGTTGAGCTTCAGCTTTGTCATCATAAAAATCAGTAGCACTACCGCGAGCGCCACAATCAAAAGAGGCATGAGTTTCTCCTATATGAACTCGTCATTGAGCGTGAGAGTGACAACCCTGCGGGATGAAAACCCCGGTGGACTACACTCCCTCAGAGCAAACTCCTTCTGAGGAGCTGCTACGGGCCGCAGCCTGAGATACGACGATCTCTGGTTCGGCATCAGAAGGTAGTAACGGCCGCAACTGCTTCTTGGAGCGGTTCGCGGAACTCCGGCGCAAGCTCACGAGCTGGAGCAAAGCACTGGCCCGCTTCAACACCCGCATAGCGCAGTCCCTCCTTGAGAACAACTGGGAAAGTTGCTTGATCGAGCAGGTTGCGAAGTGGAGAGAGCTTCTTTTGAAGCTCGAGTGCTCGTGCGTGATCACCCTCTCGGAACGCGTTGTAAAGACTTGACAGCAACCGCGGCGCGATATTGGCAGTGGAGGCAATCGCCCCGTCTGCCCCCATGGCGAGTGCCGGATAAATCAATGTATCTCGCCCCATCAAAACGATGAAGTCATCCGGGGTCTCACGTAGATAATCAGCCGTGAGCGTCATGTTTCCGGCGGAATCCTTCACTCCGATAATGTTCGGCACCTCTGCAAGTTCAAGCACTGTATTGAGGGCAAGAGGGACTTGAGTGCGGCCCGGATTGGAATACAGCAACACTGGAAGGTCTGTCTCGGCGGCAATGTTCCTGTAATGCTCCACGAGTTCAGATTGTGTTGGCGTCATAAAGTATGGTGTCAGAACTGATAGAGCCGAGACCCCACCCACTTCTGATGCCATATGTGCCGTCTTGATGCAGTCACGCGTGGTGATTTCTGATGCTCCCGCGTATACAGGCACCCGTCCGGCTACATGTTCGACCGTAATCTCAACGACGCGGCGCTTCTGCGATTCTGACAGTCCATATATTTCCCCGGAAGAACCCAGTACGAAAACACCGTGCACTCCATTGCCTATGGTGTAATCCAGAACGTCGCGTAGGCCCTGTTCCAGAAGGTTGCCTTCCGAATCCAGAGGAGTCACGAGAGCAGGTATGATCCCTGCCGGCTTAAACGTCATTGTTGCCCTCCACATTGAGTCCGTACCCACAACGTATTTGAGGCTGTGGTGTTCAATTTCAAGAAGTAGACTTTAGTCTACGTAGCTACACGATACGGCTACAGATGTAGACAGTCTACTAAATGAAGGAAAACCTACTCTTCATATTGTGCTCTTTGTCACATATAGGTCTCCCTATAGGACTAAGTGCCTGAACTCATGATCCGCGTAATCTCGGTATCCTTGAAGCTGACAAAACTCTCTGTGAAGGAATGCGAATGAGTACCACCATGCCGGAGACGGGCGTGCGTACAGTCAAGTCCGCGAGCCGTACGATCGAACTTCTCGAATACCTAGCGTCTCGGCAAGCGGACCCTGCACACCTGTCGGAAATCTGCAACGCGTTACATGCTCCACGGTCGTCGATTTATGCACTGCTTCGGACCTTGATTGATAAAGGCTGGGTCCAATTGGATTCCACGGAGGGCTATAGTTTAGGAATCCGCGTTTTGATCGCTGGCACGTCCTACATTGATTCGGATCCATTTGTGCGCGTTGTGCGGCCAATACTCACCGATCTGGCATCGGCACACAACGAAACATTCCATATGGGAAGGATTGACGGCTCTCAGGTGGTCTACCTTGTCACCCAAGAAGCCCCACAGGACCTGCGTGCGTATTCACGAGTCGGCAGACGCCTGCCCGCTGCCGCCACGGGGCTGGGAAAGGCCATTCTTTCACAGCGCCCCGATCTCTTTCCTCATACACTGAGGCCCCTCACTAGGTATACGATCACAACTCCCGAGGCCCTTCAAGAAGATTTGGAACGAGCTCAAACGCAAACCTTTGCCACAGAGAACCAAGAGAACACTCTGGGCATTCGGTGTGTTGGTTTTCCCCTTCCCTACACCGTGCCTATCCGAGATTCCATCTCCTGTTCCATACCGATCGAACGCTGGTCAGAAGAGCGCCAAGCAGAGATCGTCGAGGGTATGCGGGCAGCTGTCAATAGAATCGCTCAGTCGGCTCCGCTAGTCGGCCAACTCATGAGCTCCGACATCACCTCATAAGATCCACCACAGCGCGTTAAAGGGGCCCTGGGCATCGACGTGTCGATGTCTAGGGCCCCTTAACAGCACTCGTCACCCATCAGTCATCGCGATCACGAGCCATCATGTCGTTGACCTGATTGTTGGCATCGGTCAGCGAAGAAACATCGGATTGGCCGGCAATGACTGCCGCCATAGCCGGATTCATGATCGAATCGAGCTGAGCCCACCGGTCCACAACCGGTGACGTCACAGTGGTCTCTTCATCGAGGTGAATCGAGAATGCTTCGGCGTTGAATCCCAATTCCTCAAAGGCCGGGATGGCCAGTTCCGTTGAGGAGGAAATCGCTGGGAACACCACGGCCTCCTGGGCAATGATGTCTTGGCACTCGGTCGAGCCCATGTAGCTGACCCACTTCCAGGCTTCTTCCGGATGCCCCGTACCAACCCAAATGGAATCGGCCAGCCCATTCATCACGGACGCGCGCTGGCCAGAAGGGCCAATCGGAGTGGGCGCTACGTCAAGGTCAAAGGTTGCCCTTGACGCAACATTGCTCATGTTCCACGATCCCTCAATCAGAGTGGCGTAAGCGCCAGCACCAAAGGATTCAAGCGTTCCAATTCCTGAGGAAGCGATGGCAAGGGACGGCATATATCCCTTTCCAATGAGAGATTGCCACCACTCGATTGATTCTTGGAAATTGGGATCGTCATAGTTGAACACCCTGCCCCACGGATTCTCATCCGCATAGTCCCAGCCGTTGGAGAGGGGATAGGGGGACCACTGAACTTGGCCGTAACCAGATCCTGCCTCGTTGTACCCGATGCCGTAGGTCACCACATTATTACTATCAAAACCGGGTTCGTTGCCGTGAACGCCGTTTGCATCAATGGTCATAGCTGCAAGGAATTCCTCGTAGGTTCCACCGTCCTCAGGATTCCATTCGAGTTCCCACAGGTCCTCTTCGGTATAGCCAGCTTCTTCAACCATTTCCTCGTTATAGAAAAGGCCAACGGTGTCCCAGTCCTTCGGGATACCTAGTTGGCCAGAACCACTTTCGGTCTTCCACAGCTCTGGCAGGCCCTCTTGGAACTGAGTGAGGTCATAGTCATCTCGCTCAATGTAATCGGACAGATCGAGAAGCTGGTCTAGGGTGGCGTACCGTCCAAAGCGCGAGGTGTGGTTGGTAAACACATCTGGAGCGTTCTCTGCCACCAGCGCGGCCGTCAGCTGCGTCCAGTAATCATCCCAGCCGTACTGTTCCATCGAGATGAAGATATCTGGATTGTCCGCCTGAAAATTCTCCGCACATTGGCGGTATCCCGGGAGCTGGCTGGAATCCCACAGCCAATATCGCAGTGTCACATCGGCGTCAGATTGCGGTGTTCCGCTTGCACAGGCACCGAGTCCCAGTGCGAGTGCAAGAGCGCCTGAAAGCGCTGCTTTCTTTTTTCTATTCATCAGATGCCTCACTTGATACCGGTAAAGCCGATCGAATTCACGATCTTCTTACCCAAGATGGAGAAAAGAATAATGATAGGCAGCGCCGCAACCAGCGTGGCCGCCATCATGGCCGACCAATCCGGAGAACCCTGCGGAGTCTGCGATCGGAAGATGCCCAGTGCCACGGTCAGTACTCGGACATTTTCGTCCTGGCCAACCAACAACGGCCAGAAGTATTCGTTCCAGGCGTTAATGAAGGTCAGAACCCCCAACGTGGTGATCGGCGCGCTGGCCATCGGAACGATCACTTTGAAGAACACTCTGAACCGGCTAGCCCCATCAATCATTGCGGCCTCATCAATCTCCTTAGGGATTCCCAAGAAGAATTGCCTCAGGAAGAAGATGGCGAACGGGGTCATGAAGAACGTGGGAAGAATCAGTCCCGCGAACGAGTTGAGCAACCCCAGATCCTTCATAAGGACGAAGTTCGGAATGGCTGTGAAGATGGCGGGAACCATGAGCGCCGCGATGAACACGGAGAACACCAGCTCACGGCGCTTCCACTGGAGCCTGGAAAAGGCGTAGGCGGCCATGGAGGAGAAGAGTACCTGACCGATGGTGACAATGGAGGCCACGATAAAGGAGTTGCGCAGGTAGAGCCAGAAGTTGATAGAGGCTCCCGCTCCTCCCTGAGCGATCGATTCCTCCGGAGTGGTCAATCCGAACACGCGCCTGTAGGCGTCAAGAGTGGTTTCTCCGGGCCACAACGCTCCCGGATCCGATATGAGGGATGCGTTTGATGCAAAAGAAGATCGCAGCATCCAGTAGAACGGGAAAAGTGTCAGTAACAGGATAAGGATGAAACACGCCCAGGCCACGTAATGGCCGATTCCATGCTTCTTGTGATGAAGCTTTTGCTTCGGTTCTTGAGCCACGGTGCCCTCCTACAACTCATCCGATTCGTCTGCGCGCATCAACTTCATTTGGACGAGCGAGACGATCATTAATATGACAAACAGGACGATGGCCAACGCGGAAGCGTATCCGAAATCGAGTTGTCCGAAGGCCAGATCCCAGATGTAGTAGTTGATCACCCGCGTGGCATTAATAGGCCCGCCCTGCGTGGTGACCGAAACCGTGTCGAATATTTGGAATGATCCGATCACGGTGACCACCATGACCATGGCAAGCACCGGGCGCAGAAGCGGCAGGGTGATATTGAAGAACTTCCGCCCTTCACCCGCCCCGTCAATATCCGCGGCCTCGTACACGGATTGGTTAATCGTTTGCAGGCCAGCGAACACGAGCAGTGCGGTGTAGCCCATGTGCCGCCACACGTTGATAAACGCAACGGTCGGTATGGCCCACGCCGATTCACCAAAGAACGCGATTTTGTCCAGCCCTATCCAATCAAAGGCCACGTTCACGATGCCCGTTTGGTAATCCATCATGAAGTACCAAACCAGAGCAACCACCACGTTGGCGATGAAGTATGGCATCAGTGCCACGCCACGCAGGAAGGTGGAATTGGTCAAGCGCTGCATGAGCACCGCAAGGAAAATAGCGATAATTGTTTGGAAGCCGATATTCAGGAGAACGTAGTACAACGTGACCTTCATGGCGTTCCAGAACAGCGGATCATTGATCAGCCGCTCGTAATTGTCCAAGCCCACCCACTCTGGCGGGGTCAGAACTTCATATTAGGTGAAAGAGTAATACAAGCCGCGAAGTGCTGGCACAAGGTAAAACAACACCAAGCCGATTCCGGCCGGAATCAGGAAAACCACGGCGGTGCGTGTATCTTTCCTCAACCGGAATCTGTGGCGCGGCAGCTGGGCCGGGGCCTGTGGCTTTACCGGTGCCTGTGGCGTAACAGTTGACATGTCATTCCTACTGTCGAATTGTTGAGACGCGGGTGACATCCAGAAGGATCGTCCGCTCTGGATCCAGATCCGGGAATCGGAATCCCGCGAGAGTCACAATCGAACCGGGAAGGGCAACAGTGCTGCCCCACCATGGCGTGATCGTATGGCTCTCCTCGCGAACTTCGCTCGCAACGCCGTTCGGCAGGAGTTCCGCCAATTCGTAGCGAGCATCGGCCGCGAGGCCAGGAAGGCACAGTGGTGGGGTGGGCCGCTGCGCCGAGGTGGTCATGCGAGTCAGGGCATAGATTGCCCTGTCCCCGCTTTGGGACACCACACCGTGGATCCACCAGCCACGGTCTGGATGGTCGGCGTGCACAACACGCCCCGTGTGCAGCATCTGCCGCAGTTCTTTGTGGAGGCTCACCCATGCCGCCAGATCGCGGCGCTCCTGCTGGGTTGTGGCCGTAATATCCCACTCGATACCCATATGGGAGAACATCGCAGTGGACGCACGCAACGTGAGGCTCGAGGTTCGCTCCGTTGTGTGAGAAGTTGGGGAAGCCACATGGGATCCCACAAGCTCTGGCGGTAGGAGAAGGGCCGTGCCAGCTTCGATCAGTTGCCGTTCGATGGGATCAATGCAGTCCGATCCCCACACGCGAACCGCCCGTTCCATAATGCCTAGATCGATGCGCCCACCGCCGCCGGCGCACGATTCAATCTCTAGTTCAGGGTGGGCAGCGAGTACCGCGTCCATCAGGGCATATGTTGCGAGAGTTTGGGCATGATAGGCGGGAAGGCCAGTGCGGGGAGAGACTGCCTCATTAAGGTCCCTGTTAAAGTCCCACTTGATGTAATCGATCTGGGTGCTCGCAAGAACTCGAAGAATGGAATCCCGGATAAAGGCGAAGGCCTCAGGATTGGTGAGATCAATGACCTGTTGGTTGCGTGATTCGCGCGGGCGGTGAGTGGCTGGACTCAGGATCCAGTCCGGGTGAGCGCGAGCAGCTTCCGAATCCGGGTTGATCATTTCAGGTTCGAACCACAATCCGAACTCCATGCCGTGGGCGTGAACGATATCCGATAGCGGATTGAGCCCATTGGGCCACACCTCCTGAGAGATGTGCCAGTCCCCCAAACCCATCGTGTCATCGCGGCGTGAACCGAACCAGCCATCGTCCAGCACAAACCTCTCCACGCCTGTTTCCGCTGCTGCATCAACCAGCGCTCGCAGGCGCGGCATTGAGTGATCGAAATACACGGCTTCCCACGCATTGAGCGTCACCGGACGCGGCTTAGAAGGGTAGTGGGAAAGCGAACGAACATAGTCATGGAAGCGAGCTGAGGCCTGATCCAGCCCGTCGCCCCACGTACCGTAAATCCACGGTGTCTCGTATGTTTCGCCCGCGCCCAGAACAACTTCGCCGGGCATGAGGAATTCTCCGGCAAGAAGGCACTGGACGCCCTGATGGTTCTTTTCTGCCACCGTTCGGGTGTTGCCTGACCATCCCACGTGAACGTAGTGAACGCCACCGTTGCGCCACCCCGTACTGGGGGCGCACGTCCCGTGAATCGTGGAGGTTGAATGCCCCCTCGCGATCCGCAGGGTGCGATCATGGGTACCGATCGTCAACTCGTGGGTCTGCGTATCGCGTTCGCGCAGATGATGCCCGGTTTGATCAATGACCTGCGATTCCTCAGCCGGGGTGGGCAGTGCCACCAGAAGCGAATCAAGCGAATAGGGGTGGGAGAAGTCAGTGACGGTATTCGTTAGCGCCGCACGCGTTTTCAACAAGCCACTAGGAGTGAGGTGCAGCGTGAGGCTTAACTCCAGTCCGGCTTCCTCATCGATACTGGTGATCGCGGCGTGTGACGGCGCCCCATCCGTGCCGTAGCCATCCGCCACTACGTCCATCGGGACGAACCGGCTGAACTGTGCGAGGCCGTTTCGTGAGCCGACTAGTCCGGGGGTACCGATCCATCCTTCACTTTGTTGAGGCACCAAAGAAACACGCGGTGGCACATCGGAATCGGAATTGTAAGTTGAAGGCACACAAACCGCGGCGAACGCTTGGCAATCGGCGTCTGTGAGGAGCCCCAGATCAGACCCCCAGTAGAGGACTTTAGCCCCGGATTCCTCGCTAATATCGAGCAAGACGGACGTGCCACCGCGCCGGAGGTGAAGATGCTGCCGAAGTTTTGTCAATTGAACCGCCCCTAGGTGTGGCGCGATGGTGGCGTCAGTGCTCCATCACGCTAACTTTCTTTCATTAACTAACATAGTAAACCGATCGGCGAGCCAACTCAAGGCCAGTTCGGGAGAAGTTCCCCCAACACGGTCCCGATCTTTTCCACATTCGACCGCCCGGCGAAGAGACTTCTTTCTCTCCGGAACATACAATGGCATCGTCCGTATTATGTATTTCTGGGAGGTCAATCGTGCTTCGTTTGTATGAGGATTCAGCACTTGCAATCGCTGCCCATATCCTCACCGCTGGCCCAATCTCCCGCGCTGGAGCGGGCAGGGATCTTGACCTGTCAGCGGCAACACTCACCCGGCTGGTCCGCCCACTCGTCGATTCGCACTTGGTCAACGATTCTCAGGCTGGCACTCCCCTATCAGGGATTGGTAGGCCAACTCAGCTCCTTGAGATACCAGCCTCCGAGCATCACTTCATCGGAGTTAACCTGACTGCCGATGTCACATACGGAGTGCTGACAGATGCGCGCGCCAACCCGATCGTCTCCCTGTCGCAGCCACTTGATTCGCGCGAACCGGAAGCGGTTGCCCACACCATCGACAGTCTGATCGACGAACTGTGCGCCCAAAACGGAGCAGCCGCTGAGGAACTTGACGGCATTGGCATTTCCGCTGGCGGACACATCGCACACAGAAAGGTAATCGAAAGCAGGTTCCTCGGGTGGCAGGACGTTGACCTCCCATCGCTCGTGAAGGCCAGCAGCACCACGCCCACTTACCTGCTGAACGATATCGTTGCGCTCACCACGCTGGAGCAGTGGTTCGGGCTGGGGCGTAGCGCCCCGAATTTCCTCATCGCAACTGTTGGTGCGGGTATCGGCCACGGCATCGTCCACAACCGTCGCGCTGTGCCGAGCGTGTTCGAAGGCTATAGCCCTACCAGTCATCTACCTTTAGCTAGAGCGAAGGGCCTGTGCCAGTACGGTCATGTTGGCTGCGCGAACGGTGTTCTCACAACCCCGGCCGTGTTGGCCCGAGCATCCGGCGCCCGCTCCATTCTCCACGTGAATTCCGGACCTGATTCTCTTGATGAGCTGATCGCGCTTGCCGAAGGCGGGGACCCCACCTGTCAATTCGCCATCGCCGAATTTGGAACGAACATGGCCACCTACGTCCAGACCGTGGCAGGAGCAGCGATGGTCATCGATGTGATTCTTGACGGTGAAGCCATCACCCTGCTGGACACCCCGTGGGCTAGCACCTTCACGGAGCATCTCGCGGAGTTCAAGAGCCCGAATCTGCCCGGGCTCAACGTCCACACCCGCTCCGGCACGTTTGACCGCTGGGCACGTGGCGCGGCGACGGGCGCGATTATCTCCTGGTTGGAAAGTCAAGTAACTGGCGCATAGCACCCTGTAGCGTCACAGTCGCACAAGTAGCTGCGTCTATATCAGCTTGATTTCGTATAAATGCTGTCAAGAAGAAGCTTGTTCCCATCGCGACTCAGCGAAGAATGCATCGGCGAAAACTAGGATTTCTTCGTCCGAAGGTCCGAGGAACCGCATTGCCCCGCCGGAACATCCTGCGAGTAGCGCGAGAGCACTCGCAGTAACGGTTGCGGTGGCAGTGCGTCGGAGGTGACCGGATTAGAGCCGACCCGACCGAAGTGGCACCTGCATTTTTCTTGTCATCATCGACCTCGTGTTCCGTGCCAACGCCGCTGGCGTCCGCAGTTTGCGCTCTTCCCGTGACTTAATCCTACGGTAACCGAATATTACCAGTTACGCTGGAAGCGAAACGAGGGCAGCGCATGTGCTTGACCACACCCACCTGTCACCACACGCCGATACACGGAGTGCACAGCCCTTTTCGGAACGTGTGTCCGGGTTCGGGTGAGTGGACGGTTCCGGTTGGTATCGAATCTGGTGTGACGACGGCGGGGGCGTGCGTACGTACGTGAGGTTCCGTCGTCGTCGTACCAAAAGCTACCGCGTGACGGCCATCACTGTAGAATTGGTGAATCTGGAGCTCGGAACTACGAGGAAGGACCTCACATGACCACACAGCCAGGCGAACGGCAGCCAATTGAGTTGACCCCGCAGGTAGAGGATCGCGCCCGGGGCGTACTTCTTGCCTCCGCGTGCGGAGATGCGCTGGGAGTCCCCTACGAGTTTGCTAAGCCCCCCAAGCACCCCGAAATGATCGGTGGGGGGCTCGGGCCTTATGATCCGGGCGAATGGTCGGACGATACCCAGATGGCGGCGTGTATCGCGCAGGGAATCTCGGGCGGCGCTTCCCTCCTCAAGGATTCCACGCTGGATGTGATCGCTGACAACTTCATGACGTGGCTGCGTGAAGGAGCCTCCGATGTGGGCACACAAACTCGCGCGGTGCTGGGAGCCTACGATGATTTCGCTGGCTCTCCATCCGGCAAGCTCAAGAAGGCCGCCCGCGCCTATTCGGAGCAGACAGACCGGGCAGCTGGCAATGGAGCCCTCATGCGCACCGCGCCCGTGGCACTCGCCTACCTCGATTCTCCCATCGCGACCGCTCAGGCAGCTGTGGCCGTTGCCGGCCTCACCCACGACGATCAGCTGGTGGATGAGTCCTGCATCCTGTGGACCGAAGCTGTCCGCAACGCGGTGGTGACAGGCGACATCGCTATCCGCCCCGGCATTGAGCTTCTCCGCTCAGAGTCCCAGGATTACTGGGTCAAGGCGATAGACGATGCGGAAGCTGGGAACCTCAACGCTCATCAGAACGGCTTCACGGTGGGCGCGCTCCAGTGCTCATGGAACGCCGTGTGTTCCGTGTCCGAAGTTGAAGGCGTGGAAGCCATCCAATTGGGCATCGAGAACGCGGTGAGGCTGGGAGCGGATACCGATACGATCGCCGCGATTGCCGGAAGCCTTCTTGGCGCCGCGTGGGGAGCCAGCTGCGTACCAACTGTGTGGCGCGAGGCCGTACACGGGTGGCCGGGACTGACCGGTGATCAGTACGCGGACCTTGCGTTGACCATCATCGGTGGCGGTAACTAAACGGCACGAGCCAGAAACTAGGCCAGATTCAGCCCTCGGTACCTGTTCAATGCCGCGCCTACATCGATCGGGCGCGGCATTGTCAGATTGGCTGGCCATTGGCGCGCCCCGTAGGCGGTGAGAGCACCAAGGCCCTGCCCCTCAAGGAGTTCCCCGATCTGGGCAGTAAGAGACGCAATGGAAGCGTCACCATCGGCCGTGTGTTCGAGGATCCCCCGAATTGCCCACGCGATCGCCTCGGCCTGTCCGCCCTCCACGATTTGCTCAATATCTGATACGTCAATGCGCTGCTTATCCAGCTGGATCGCATCGCGCCCGAACACCTTGGTCTTGGGCCGATCCCCCTTCTTTGAGCCCCGCAGCACGCGCCGCGCCGCTGTTTTGGGGAAGCTCGCCTCATCGGAGCGCTCACGCGGCTGGGAGGCCACGACGGCGCGCGCCTTGTCCGTCACGTCGAAGCAGCGATAGGTATCCATCATGAGCACGCGATCGGCCACGTCCAGATAATCGCCGGAGCCACCCATCACCATGATGGTGGAGATGCCGCGATCAGCAGCGAGTGCCCCGATTCGGTCCACGAGCGGCGTGATCGGTTCCTTTTCCGCGTGGACGAGCTCGCGCATACGCGAATCACGGATCAAGAGGTTGGTGGCGGAGGTGTCCTCATCCAGAAGCAGCAGCTTCGCTCCCAGTTCGGCGGCCTCCATGATCGAGGCGGCCTGTGAGGTGGAACCCGAAGCGTTTTCGGTGGAGAACACCGTGGTGTCCGCACCTTGGGGCAGGTGCGCGATGAACGGGGACACATCCACGCCGGTTACCGAACGCCCGTCCGCGGCCCGCACCTTCATGGCGGTGCGCACCGTGGCAACAAGCTCGCGCCCGTCCCCACGAATGTGCGCGTACACCCCGCGCTGCAACGCGCTCAGCAGGGTGGATTTACCGTGGTATCCGCCGCCCACGATCACCGTAATCCCCGGCTTCAGGGCCATTCCGGCCACTTCGCCCGCATGCGGCAACTCCACAGCCTCCCGCAATGATTCGGGAGATTCGAAAGCAACGGCCTCCCCCATCGGCAGCTCGGATACCCCCGAACGGCGCGGCAGCACCGCCCCGTTGGCCACGAAGCCGATCCAGCCGCGTTCGGCCAGCACTCCCTGCAGCGCTTGGTAATCCTCATAGGTGGCAACGTGGGCGCGCAGCCGCTCTAGATACTCCGCCGCCCCTTCCGGTGCGAAGTCCAGAGTTTCCATGACGATGTCCGGCACATCGTGATCAAAGATCTCCGCAGCCGTATGCCCCATGATGGTGCGCCCGCGTGCCGGCATCTGTACCTGAAAGCGCAGTTCAATCTGATCGGCGCTCACCGTGCACGCCGAGCGCACGAGGATCTCTTGCCCCGGCCGAGCAATCGTCACCGTGCCGGGCTTGGTGAACCGCCCAATATTGGTTTCGAAGGCACGATTAAGGAAATCCGCCACCCCAACGCGACCGTCGCCCCCGACGATCAGATCGGCGGGAATGCCCATGGCCTCAGGCGTGGCCGTGACCCGACAGCTGGAGGGCGGGGCGAAGGGATCAGCCTGCACGCGATCGATGGCCAGTGTGAAGGGACCGTAATCCCAGTCCCCGATCAGGGACTTGTAGGACCCGTAGTTTCGCCCGTCCAGCCGGTGCAGCGATTCGATCAGTTCATCGTCCAGGCCCTCGCGGCGGCGGGGCGGCCTGTTCGCGTACGCCGGATCTTGGCTCCGGCCACCTGTTCGGTGCCCCTGATGTGAACGGTTCTGGCCATAACTCATGACCCCAGCCTAGACGCACCCGCCCGAAGCCTCCCTGCCGCAGCACCAAACGGTGACGAATCTAGCGCAGAGCCAGTGATGGGGCCAAGCCACCGGCCCAGCCCCATCACCTCACCCGCGCCCGTATCACACCAGCGTCATGGACTGGCGCGCGATGGCTAGCTCTTCGTTGGTAGGGATCACCAGAATGTGGATGGAGGAGTTCGGTGTTGAGATTTCGCGAGCTTCCTTGGAACGCACAGCGTTCTTTTCCTCGTTAATTTCCACACCGAAGGCGCCCAGCCGGTCCACAACTTCGGAGCGCAGGCGATTATCGTTTTCCCCAGCGCCCGCGGTGAACGTGATGGCGTCGATTCCGCCCATGATGGCGCCGTACGCCCCGATGTACTTGACCAGCCGGTGCACGTACACGTCCAGAGCCTCGCGCGCGTTCGCATCGCCCGCATCGGCCAAGTTCCATACCTCGCGCATATCGTTCTGCCCGGTCAGGCCCTTCAGGCCAGACTGCCGGTTGAACAGGTTATCGATCTGCTCGATGTCCATATCCGAGTTGCGGGCAAGGTGGAACACCACGGCCGGATCAATATCGCCGGTGCGCCCGCCCATGACCAGCCCTTCGAGGGGGGTCAGTCCCATCGAGGTTTCAACCGCCGCACCGTTCACCACGGCGGAGGCAGATGCACCGTTGCCCAGGTGCAGCACGATCTGCTTGAGATCGTCGCGGCCCAGCAGCTTCGATGCCTGCCCCGACACGTAGTGGTGGGAGGTGCCGTGCGCGCCGTAGCGGCGAATCTCGTACTTTTCAGCAACCTCGCGATCCAGCGCGTAGGTTGCCGCCTCGTCTGGAAGGTTCTGGAAGAAGGCGGTATCGAATACGGCCACATGAGGCACGTCCGGAAGCAGCTTGCGCGCCACCCGGATGCCAGCCAAGTGAGCCGGATTGTGAAGCGGCCCAAGCGGAATCAGCTGTTCGATCCGCTCCTCCACGGCGTCATCGATCAGCGCCGGGCCATCGAAGTACTTTCCGCCTTGAACCACCCGATGGCCAACGGCCGCGATGGAGCCGTCGGTCAGGCTTGGCCCAACTTCTTCGAACAGCCCGAGCACGCGCTCCAACCCGGCCCCGTGATCGGGCACCGGATCGCTCAGTTCCTTGGTGATGTCACCATAGGTGTGTTCGATGTGGCCGGAGGCCTCACCGATGCGCTCCACAAGGCCGGAGGCGATAGCCGCACCTGATTCCGGATCCACCAGCTGATACTTGATGGATGAGGAACCAGAATTAATGACGAGTACTGACAAGGTTTCTTCCCCAGATTCGATTGATACCTCAGGCCTGCGCCTGAATTGCAGTGATGGCCACGGTGTTGACGATGTCTTGGACAAGGGCACCGCGAGAGAGATCGTTGACCGGCTTGTTGAGCCCCTGCAGCACCGGGCCAACGGCCACGGCGCCAGCGGAACGCTGAACAGCCTTGTACCCGATGTTGCCGGCATTCAGGTTCGGGAACACGAACACGGTTGCCTTGCCTGCCACCGGCGAATCGGGAAGCTTGACCTTCGCCACAGCCTCATCGACGGCTGCGTCATACTGAATCGGCCCTTCGAGCAGTAGATCCGGCGCCTTCTCGCGCGCCATCGCGGTGGCTTCCACAACGGAATCCACATCTGGCCCCTTGCCGGAGGTGCCAGTGGAGTATGACAGCATGGCCACGCGCGGCTCCACGCCGAACTGAACGGCGGTTTCCGCCGAAGATAGCGCGATCCCAGCCAGCTCCTCGGTGGAGGGGTTGGTTGTCACGGCGCAGTCCCCGTACACGTACACGCGATCCTCCATGAGCATGAGGAAGCAGGAGGACACGAGGGCCGCACCCGGCTTTGTCTTGATGATCTGGAAGGAGGGAACGATTGTGTGGGCGGTGGTGTGGGTTGCCCCGGACACCATGCCATCGGCATCCCCCATGTGCACCATCATGGTGCCGAAGTAGGAGACGTCCTTGATCTTCTCGCGGGCCTGCTCCACGGTCACGCCCTTTTTGGCGCGCAGCCGGGCAAACTCCTCCGCATAGCGGTCACACTTTTCCGGATCGTTCAGCGAAACGATCTCCGCCCCCGCAATGTCCAGACCCAGCTCCTCGGCGTGAGCGCGAACCTGCGCTTCCTCGCCCAGCAGCGTAATATTCGCAACCCCACGGGCCAGGAGTTCTTCCGTGGCCTTGAGGATACGCGGATCGTCGGATTCGGGCATGACAATGCGCTTGACATTCGAACGCGCGCGGGACACCAGCGTTGCTTGGAAGTTCAGCGGCGTAATCACATCGGAGCCGAGCTCCATGGCGGCCTTGAGAACCTCAGCATCCCGCTCGTCCACGGTAGGCGTGGTGCCTGCGTAGTGGATGAGCACCGGGGCGTGGATCTCCAGCCCCTTGGCAGCGGCCGCCGCACCTTCGTCCGCATTGCCAATCACGATGGCCGCGAGCGGAGCGTGTTCTCCGGTAATCACATCTGCGGAGAGGGACGTCACCGTCATAACCTGAGCGGGGCTGCGCCCGGCGCCGGGAACCACGAGGATCACGGAGGTTGCGAGGTTTGCGATGGCGCGGCCGTTGCGGGCCACTTGGCCGGGGTTGATGGGATCGCCATCCATGACGCCCAGAATCAGCACGGCATCGTATTGGTCCGCGTAATCGGTGTAGCGCTTGACCAGCTGGGTCATCGCCGCATCTTCGTCCGTTACGTAGGATTCGCGGGTTGTTCCCCATGCGCGATCGGCCTGATCGCGTTCGCCCAGAACATCTAAGAGTTCGAGGAACGGTTCGTCCTGTTCGATCGGGCCGTTTGCCCAACCACGGAAAACGCCAACACGATCGTATTGTGTTGAGAGGAATTCGAGATAGGCTTTCGCGACAGGCTGCGTGCCAGAGTTCGCCTGTGCAGCCGTAAAGTAGACGCTGTGTGCCACGGTGCAATCCTTCCGGTTCAGCTCCCTGAACCTACTAGCTAGCGGGTGTTTCTCGCCCTCTAAATGTTCTCATAATATGTGGGGCTTAGGTCCGCCCTTCCGAAAATCAGGCACGTCCGTGAGGAAAGTCCCACAGGTCGAGTACTCGGTTCGTTTCCACCGTCACGTTTTCTCCGTTGATGGGATCCACGAAGGCGAGGGATCGCGCGAGCAGTTGGAGGGGAGTTTTTTGACGACGACGGCGAATTCCCTCCCCGCCCACCCCTACGTGGCCATAAAACAGATCCCCCACGATGGGCATACCAAGGTGGGCGAACACGGCCCTGATCTGATGAGTCCTGCCGGTGAGCGGACGGACCCGGAAGCCTGCTATCTCACCCGAATGCCATACGCATTTGATATCCGTCAGCGAGTTGGGCTGCCCCGCCTCAACCAACGTGCGTGTGCTGGTGCGGGGCTTTTCGAGGCGCAGCTCGATCCGTTGCCTCTCCCCGATCACCGGCACGCGATCCATACTGCTCACATCCGCCACCGCTAGATACTCCTTCGTGACCCGCCGGTGTTCGAAGAGCAGCTGGTAGGGACCGCGCCACTGGGGCTCCTTCGTCACGAGCACCACGCCCGCCGTTGCGGCATCCAGCCGGTGGGCGGCCACCAGTTGGTCGTTTGTCAGCTGGCGGCGCAGCGCCACCGTCAGGGTGTGGGCCACGTGGCGCCCTCGCGGCATCGTGGCCAGATCGTGCGGTTTGTCCACCGCCAGCCAGCGCTCGTTTTCGGCAAGAATCGGCACTGTGATCGGTTCGTCCGGCTCGTCTGTCACACCGCCAAATGCCCACACAACCTGCCCCACACGTACGGGAGAATCGGGAGTAAGTGGGGATTCGCCGTCGTCGTCAACAATATCTCCACGATCAAAAGCCTGCGGTAGCTCGCTGGCGATCTGAGGCAGAACCTCGCTTACTCTCGCGAGCGCCGTGCCCGCGCTGCGGATGCGAATCGGGCGGGCGTTGATTCCATCGCGGACGGGTGCGGCCATGCCGATATCCTAGCCGGTGTAAACTCGTGGGGTGAGCTTCGAAACTGGTCCTGTTCTTGTTGTTGATTTCGGCGCCCAATACGCCCAGCTGATCGCGCGGCGTGTGCGTGAGGCGCGTGTGTATTCCGAGATTGTTCCCCACACGATGAGTGCTGCGGACATGCTGGCCAAGCATCCGGCCGCCATTATTCTGTCCGGTGGCCCCGCCTCCGTGTATGCCGACGGCGCGCCGTCCATGGATTCCGGCGTGTTCGATGCCGGTGTGCCGGTGCTGGGTATTTGCTACGGATTCCAGACCATGGCGAAGGCGCTCGGCGGCACCGTGGGGGAAACTGGAACCCGCGAATACGGCCACACCGATGCCGAAGTGGGCGAGGGATCCTGCCTTTTCGCCGGTACTCCCGGCGATCAGGTGGTGTGGATGAGCCACGGAGATGCCGTGACTGCGGCTCCCGAGGGATTCGCCGTGACCGCGTCAACGGACGGGACTCCCGTGGCCGCGTTCGAGAATCGCGAGCGCAAGCTGTTCGGGCTGCAGTGGCATCCCGAGGTCAAGCATTCGGCGTTCGGACAGAGGGCGCTGGAGAACTTCCTGTATGACGGGGCGGGGATCGAGCCGAACTGGACATCCGAATCCATTATTGATGCCGAGGTGGCGAAGATCCGGGCACAGGTGGGCGATGCTCAGGTGATCTGCGCGCTATCCGGCGGCGTGGATTCCTCCGTTGCCGCCGCTCTCGTGCACAAGGCGATCGGCGATCAGCTCACGTGTTTCTTCATCGATCACGGGCTGCTGCGCGCGGGCGAACGCGAGCAGGTGGAACAGGATTACGCGGCAGGGATGGGCATCCGCATGGAGACCCACGATGAATCCGAGCGCTTCCTTGGCGCGATGGCCGGGGTGAGCGAACCCGAGGCCAAGCGGAAAATTATCGGGCGCGAATTTATTCGTAGCTTTGAGACGGCGCAGAAGGCGCTGGTGGAAAAGCTCGGAAGCGAGGGCGGGGACGTCAAGTTCCTCGTTCAGGGCACCCTGTACCCGGATGTTGTGGAATCCGGTGGCGGCGAGGGCGCTGCCAACATCAAGAGCCACCACAACGTGGGCGGACTCCCGGACGATATGGACTTCTCCCTCATCGAGCCGCTGCGTTCCCTGTTCAAGGATGAGGTGCGAGCGATCGGACGCGAGCTGGGCGTTCCCGAGAAGATCGTGGCGCGCCAGCCCTTCCCCGGGCCCGGCCTGGGCATTCGTATCATCGGCGAGGTCACGCGCGAACGGCTGGATATCCTGCAAGCTGCGGATCTCATCGTGCGCGAGGAGCTGACGGCTGCCGGGCTGGACGAAGAAATCTGGCAGTGCCCCGTCGTGCTCCTTGCAGATGTTCATTCCGTGGGCGTTCAGGGCGATGGGCGTACCTACGGCCATCCGATCGTGTTGCGCCCCGTCTCCTCCGAGGACGCCATGACGGCCGACTGGACGCGCATGCCCTATGACGTTCTAGCACGCATCTCCAACCGCATCACCAACAACGTTCCCCAAGTTAACCGCGTGGTTCTGGACGTCACCAGCAAGCCGCCGGCCACCATCGAGTGGGAGTAGGCGGTGGGCGACGGGTGGCCTCACCACCCTGCTTCGCCTTCACCTTGGCCGGCAGCCCTCAGAAGCCCAAAAGCAACATGGGTGGAATATCGTCATTCCACAATTGCCTTGGCATTGGTTGCCCAGGAACTGATATTTCGACGCATCCGGCTGATGGACTGAGAAGTCCCGACCACAGCTTCCGCCTCACCAATCGCTTCCATGTAAGCCTGCTCAAGACCGTCTAGCATCGAGCCCACTTCGGCTACATACCACTCAGGCTCGAGTCCAAACTCTGCTGCTTGGAGCGAGATCTCTTTGATCCCGATGTTACGGAACCTGTATTCTCCACCGAATTTCATTGCCATCTTATACTTGTACCATGCCGTCTGAGCGTTGCTGATCAGCGGGCCTGCGATCAAATCATAGGCAGGAGCGAGCCGAGAAGCATTGCCCCTCATGACGAAAGAGACGTTCTTAGAGTGTCCGTCAGTTGCTCCCGATATAGCGTTGAAAGCATGCCAGCGTGCCAGCTCCTCAAGGGGTTGCGTTCCTGCATTTCTCATCTCCCGGCGCACTACTCCGGCAATGTCACCCATCGACGGTCCTCCGTCCGATTGATACTTGCGAACCATCGGATAGGACAACGCTTGACAGGAATCTTCCTGATGAATTCGCGTGATGGCGCCCCGGAAGTTCGAACGGTCATATCGTTGTACGACCACTGCAATCTCACCGTCAAATTCTTCGAGGGTCACCGAGGCTGTGCGGACTCCGAGCTTCCCCGCCGCTCTCATCGTAATGAATTCTGCGACATCTGAGTCTCGTAACCCCTGAACGCCGACTTTGAATATGTGTGTACTCGGAAACCTCCCGACTGGTTCATACCACTTGCCGTCGATAAAGGAGAGCGCGAATTTTCCTTGCTGCCCTGCCAAGGACCATCTGCCAGATTCTAGGGAGGTTGCAACAGCCGAGTTGTCTCGATGTAACCGCCGAATTTCGTTTCCAATATCCTCCAGTGACCATTCCACACGTGAGCCAACCGTCTCAGGATCCATTCCCGCGGGCACAATCTGTACAGCTCCTGCAGCATCAACGCCCACATGGCGTAAGAGGTTGAACGGGGAAGGGCGTTCCTCGCTGAACTTGATCGCGATTCTTGCTCGCAATTCCTCACTGTCAGGCAGAAGATTATCGATCCAGCACCCCGCTTCCTCACCAGGATATTCACGGCGCCGCTTTGGCATCGAGAAGGACAGTGGAGTGGTCTGGGGATCCGCCCGGTAAGCGTCCTCATATGAGAAGGACACGTGGCCCGCAAAATCTTGGGTAAATCTCCCGGCGAGCACACCCTGAAGATAGGCATCCAGTACGTCGCTCATTGCGTGTCCCCGATCAATTCATCAAGCTCGTCAGCAGAGGTGTCATGGAAAACGTTGATTCCTAGGTCAAGCTGTTTCAGCGCCGTGAGCACCATGTCCAACTGCGCCCGAGAAGAGCCATTTTCGACAGAAATGACCCACTGGCGCGTTGCACCCATGGCCTCGGCAAGATCCTGCTGAGACCATCCCTTTTCCTTGCGACGCTCGCGCATGACGGCGCCAATGTCCAGAGCGCTCCCCACGTACATGTGTTAACGGTCGCAGACACCAAGCGCAATGTCAATGCTCGCAGACATTTCTTAAAATGTAATCGATAGCTGACACGCCACGAATTCCAGTTTGCACCCTACGTTGCCCTAGCGGAAATCATTGAAGTCCCCTTACTTGCCACGGACGCCCGTATCGTACGCGCGGCCGGTCATCGAACCCGCTGTATTTTGTTGGACTGACACGAGGCCATCAACAACAACTTGCACCTTGCCCTCTCAGTAGCGGATACCTGTGGCCCTGCCCGGGGAGCTCGTGGAGATCTCTTCCTGCATACGTATCACCGGTGATACGCTTGGGGCCATGAGCACAGTATCAGTTCGAGACCTGAGGAACCATGGAGGAGATGTGCTTGAGCGCGTCGCTCGTGGTGAATCCATCGTCGTCACACGCGACGGTTCCCCGGCTGCGCAATTAACGCCGCTGCGCCGCCCCAGCGCACCTCCGTCTGAGCTGATCGAACGACGTCGGCGGCTGCCCCGAGTCGATCCTGAGTCACTGCGTCACGATATCGATACATTACTGGATCCAACGCTGTGACAGCCCCGCGCGGAGTACTCGATACCTCAACAGTCATTCGGCTAGGTGACGTAGCCGATGCATCTCAACTTCCAGATGATTCAGTTATCACCTCGATAACGTTGGCCGAACTCGCCGTCGGACCGCTCGTCGCCACTGACAACCAAGAACGCGCAGCTCGCCAAGCCCATCTACAGCAAGCGGAGGCAGATTTCGATGTCCTTCCGTTCGACGCCGCAGCCGCTCGCGCTTTCGGCAGTGTTGCTGCTAGCCTGCGGGCAGCCGGACGCAAGCCGACTGCCCGCGCCTACGACGCGCTTATCGCGGCAACAGCTATTGCAAACGGACTACCGGTCTTCACCTGCAATCCCGCAGATTTCCTCGGGATCGATGGGCTGAACGTTGAGCCGGTATTAATCGAAGACTGAATGATGTCAATGCTCGGAGACATTTCTTAAAATGTAACCGTTCGCCGCCCCATTGCCGATGATCGGCAGCCTTTATCCCTCGCGGAAGCGGATGCCGGTGGCACCTTCCGGATAGTGCCAAATGAGGGCGCCGGGAGCAGCCATCTGGCGGCACAGTCCGCATTCGAGGCAGGCGGCGAACTCCACGGAGATCGTGCCGTCTTCTTCCTCGCGATACACGTGGGCCGGGCAAATCTTGGTCAAGAGCTTGCCAGTGCCCGTGGCCTTGGCGATCTCCTGATTGACCTCGATGTGGGGGTTGCCCTCATCCACCTCATAAGCGTTCTTGGCCAGCCGCGATTCGACGTTTCCCAACGAAAATGCCATCACAGAGCCCTCACTGCCTGATACGCGACCTTCGCGAGCCTGCTCAGCTTCATCCCCGAGCCCTTCACCGCATCCCACGCGGTAGGCAGGATGTGCTTGCGCGGGCTCTGATCAAGGTTGTACACACCGTGCAGAACATCCGCCAGCATCTCCCCGATCTTTCCGTACATCTCCGGGCTTTCCAAGAAATCCGGCGCCTTGGCATACGTGTCCATGTCCGCGCCCACAAACGTCGCCTCATATTCGCTCACGTAATTCTCGAGCGTTTCTTGAGAGAAATCCTCAGCCTCGAACGCCTGCCCGATGGCCGTAGCAGCCGCACGGGCCGATCCGGCAGCAAGGTCCATTCCGCGAATCGTGAAGCCGGTGTTGAGCGTGAACCCCGCAGCATCCCCAATCACCACAAGGCCGGAACGCACCAGATCGTGCTGCATCCTCTTGCCACCCTCGGCCACCATATGGCACCCGTACTCCACGAGCTCGCCGCCCTCAAGGAACGGCTTGATCGCCGGATGCTCGAGGAAATGATCGTGAACATCAGTGACCACATAGTTGCCGTGCTCCAGCGCCGGCACATTCACCACAATCCCGATCGAAACCGAATCGCGATTCGTATACATGAAACCACCGCCAGGCAGCCCCTCAGTTGCATCCCCCACGATCTGGTAAGCCGCACCCTCGTTCCCCGTCACGTTGAAACGTTCGCGGATTCTTTCCTCACCGAGGGAGACCACGGATTTGACGCCGATCGCCATGTTTTCATTGGGTTCCTTTTCCCGGATCCCCGCTTCTTGGGAAATGAACGAGTTGATTCCATCAGCGGTGACGACGACGTGCGCCCGCAGCTCATCCTCACCCGAACACACTCCCACAAACTGCTCACCCTCACGCAGCAGCCCATCCACCCTAAAGCCGGGCATCAGGGTAACGCCAGCCTCCTCACACTGCTCGGCGAGCCACGGATCAAACCTAGAGCGCAGGACCGTCACCGCGTTGACGGGCTCGGACAGGCGCTTGTCCCAGTAGTCAATGTTGACGAAGGATTCCTTGTTAAGGAAGCTCAGGCAGTTGCGGGTGATGACGCGTTCAATCGGGGCGTCCTCGATGAAGTTCGGGAAGATCTCCTCCATGATCCGGCAATAGAAAACGCCGCCGGAGAGGTTCTTCGAACCGGGCTCGTCGCCACGTTCGATCAGCAAGACCTCCCTGCCCTGCTGGGCGAGAAGGTAGGCACAGGTGAGCCCTGCAACGCCACCGCCAATGACGATCGCGTCAAAATCTACGTCACCCATGCCCCGTCCTTGCTCCTTATTCGTTCAACGCCGCGACGATCTGCGGAATCACCTCGTAGAGGTCACCCACGATCCCGTAATCCGAATCCTCAAACATCGTAGCGGTCTCATCGTTGTTAATTGCCACGATGGTCCCAGATTCGAGGATCCCCGCCGTGTGGTGTACCTGGCCGGAGATGCCGATGGCGAAGTACAGCTCGGGGGCAATCACTTGGCCGGAGACGCCCACATACTGGTCGCGCTGCATCCAGCCGAGTCCTTCGGACAGTGGCCGCGAGCAGGCAACTTCCCCGCCGATAGCCTCCGCCAGATCCGATGCTAGCTGCAGATCGTCCTGCTCCTTGAAGCCGCGGCCAGCGGCAACAACACGTTCTGCCGATCCCAAGTTGACGCTTTCCACCTCGGCCTGCTCGATGGCCGAAATCGTGGCAGTGTAATCCTTGGCGCCGAACGTGACGGCCTCGGGGACCTCCCCGGCTGGCTGTACGCCGCCATCAAGGATGGCCACTACTGTGCCGTCGAATGTCACGTTATCCAAGCTGATGCCGCCGGCCTTGGAAACTTGTGCGGAGCCAGCCTGAAGCGACTTCACGGACGTCAGAACGGGTGCGCCAAGCTTGGCTGCAACGGCGCCAGCGAGTACGCGCTCAGCCGGGCGATTGGGCGCCAGCACTACGTCACCAGGTTCGGCATCGATGGCGGCGGCAACACTCGGTGCAGCCACTTCGGCCGGGGCCGTGGCCTCAAGCTCAATGGCGATCGTTTCGTCCACGCCGGCGATCGGCAGGTTGCCAACGGTCACCGCAGTGACGGTTCCGCCGAGCTCACGGGCCTGATCAGCAAGTGTTCCCACGCCGGTTTCGGCCGCAATAATCCATGTTTTCATGATCAAAACCTCTCAGAGAACACCGTCGGCGCGCAGCGCTGCAACAAGCTGATTGGCAGCGTCAGGGCCGTTCAACAACACATTCTTGCGGATCTTGGACTCGGGCTTGGCGGTGCCAGTCACGGCCACCGGTGCCTCAACAAGTTCCAAATCTGCCTCCTGTACCGTTGCCACGGGCTTCTTCGCCGCCGCAAGCATCTCCTTCATCGAAGGATTCTTTGCACTGACAGCCTCGGGAGTCGCGGCAACAACCACCGGCCCAGTCACGGCCACCGTGCGCGTTCCGCCGGGGACGGACTGCGTGATGCTGTAGCCGTCATCCGTCTTCTCAAGGGCTGTGACCTCCTGAAAACACGGCCAGCCCAAGAACCCAGCCGTGATGGCGGACATCATCTTGGCCCCGTCGTCGATCGAAGAATCCCCCGTAATCAACAGGTCAGCGCCCTCGATCTGGCCCACCAAGGATGCCAGTGCGGAGGCAACCTTCGTGGAACTCCACGAATCCACCCCGTCCTGGCCGAAAAGCAAGGCGCGATCAAGGCCCTTGGACAGGGCGTTGCGCGTGGCCATCTTGTGGGTCAGCGCGCTAGTGCCAGCACTAATGCCCACCAGCTCGGTATCCTGAGCATCCGCAACATTGCGGCCCAGCTGGATCGCCACCGGATCGTATTCACTGATCTCGGGCTTGGCGCGGGTCCAGTCAATGGCGCCACTGGCATCCACCGAGGCATCCTGGGGATTCGCCGCGTATTTGTACGCAACAACAACGGTCATGTAATCCTCACTTTCAAACGTCTCCACCTTATATGGTAGGCAATCCCCGGCACGAACGCCGTGGCGCGAAGCACGCCACGGCCGACAGGGTCAACACGTGTGGCGGCGGGGCTCAGATCCCCCATGAATTCTCATTATGCCCGCGGCGCTGACTGAGAGGCTCGTCCGGCGCCGTCGCCACGGACCGGTAAAACTGCCACCTTCTGCTGAATTTCGCGAGGTGACAACTTACGGCGCCTCGGGACAGGTTGCAACATGTCAACAGCGGCATTAAGTGGTCCACTCAGGATTTAGGGGCGTGCTGCCGCGCCTGCTAACCCTGATACACCCCATGTCATCCACCAGATCCCCCTCATCCGCATCCGGCAGCACTCTTCGGCACCATAACGGTCCAGAGAGCTACCCCTACTCGGCGTCCGGGGCGCCCTCCACCACATGCACGCCGTGCTCGATCTCCGGCGGGCGCGCCATGAGCCACAGGAAGAAGCACAGAGCTGCGAACAGCATGCCAAGCCCGGTCCACAGGTCTAGGTTAATTCCGGCAGCCTTGGCCAGATCAGCCTCGGTCACGAAAAACGCGCCGTACACCGTGAGCATCGCACCAAAAACGGCAAACATCGCCGCGGCCCACGAGCGCAGGTCAAGCCACGTTTCAGCGGACATGCGGGGGTGACGATGGGCTGGCGCGCCCTTCTTCTCCACACCTGCAGCCATTCCTTCAGCCTGTGTTTCGTGCACGATTGGCCCCAATCCCTCGGTTCGCGTGAGGCGTCCCGCTTGCTCACCCACGTCAGATTCTCCGGCCTTCCCAGCTTGCGCCCACTCGGTTCGCCCAGTTTCTCGCTCCATCACTGCCCCACCGTCACATTCAGAATAATGAGCACCACGATCACCGCGATGCCCAAAGGCCACGGATTGTCCTTCAGATCAAGCTTCGTCCCGGTTGCCACCATCTGCCGCCGTTCCTTGACGGCAACGCGGTGCAGATCGGGGGCGGGCTGGGCGCCCTGAATCTCCATGTTGGCCCTCCCCCACACGAGCCCGTCCAGCTCCTCCAAGGGTTTGGCCTCCCGCCTCCACGTGACAAGCACGGACACCGCCACATCAAACACGAAGGCCATCCCGGACCCGGTAAAGCTGGCGGCCTGCTGCGAATTGAACTCCAACCAACCGGCCATGTACCCCACCTGCACACCGGCAGCCCCGAGCGCTCCGGCCACTAGCCCCCACAGGCCAGCCTCGGGCGCCATCCGTTTCCAGAACATCCCCAAGATGAACGTGGCGAATAGCGGCGCGGAGAAGATGGACTGGAGCAGCTGCAGGTAATCCTGAATGTTGTTGAAGGTGGCGGCGATGAACGCCGCCCCGATCGCGATGAGCACGCCGGCCACGGTGAGCCGCCGCCCCACCTTCAGGTAGTAGGTGTCCTTCTGTCCCGGCCGCACGTACGTTTGCCACAGGTCGTAGGTGACAACCGTGTTGAACGCGGACACGTTGGCAGCCATCCCCGCCATGAAGGCCGCAATGAGCGCCGCGAGCGCAAGCCCTACCAGCCCGGTCGGCATGACTTCGCCGATCAAGGCGGGCAGTGCCTCGTTGTGAGCGAGTTCGCCACTTGCCAGCTCGGGCACCAGCAGCGCCGCGATCAGCCCTGGCGTGATGATGATGAGCGGCAGGAACATCTTCGGGATGGCGGCAATGATTGGGGTGCGTTGGGCAGCGGACATGTCCTTGGCGGACAGGGCGCGCTGAACCTCGGTGAAGTTCGTGGTCCAATACCCGAACGAGTTGACGAAACCCATCCCCAGCAGCAGCGCGATCCAGTTACCGTACGGGTTCGTGGTGTTGCCCAGCCCGGTTCCGCCCCACACGCTCAGGCCGTCCTTGCCGAGCACCTGTGTCTGATTGAGTGTCTCAAGAAGCCCATCCACTCCACCCACGCGCGCCAGTCCGCCCACCGTGAGCGGGATGAGGAATGCCACGATGATGAAGAACTGGAGCACCTCGTTATACATGGTGGCCGTCAGCCCGCCCATCGCCGTGTAGAGAAGCACCACACCGGCCGCAATGAGGATCGAAACGGGCATCGGGATGCCGATCAGCACGTTGATGATCAGAGCGAGGGCAAACAGGTTCACGCCAGCGATAAGGATCGTGGCCACTGAGAAGATAATCGATTGGTACAGGTGCGTGGCGCGATTGAAGCGCAAGCGCAGGTATTCGGGCACTGAGCGCACGCGCGAACCGTAGTAGAACGGCATCATCATGAGCCCTAGGAACACCATCGCCGGCACGGCGCCGATCCAGTAGTAGTGAACGGTCGGCAGGCCGTATTGCGAACCGTTGGCCGCCATGCCCAGAAGCTCCGTGGCACCGATGTTCGCGGAAAGGAACGCCAGTGCGCAGATCCACGCGGGGAGCGAGCGCCCGGAGAGGAAGTAATCCTCAGAGGTGAGAACCTTCCGCTTCGTCACCACTCCGATGGCGATCACGAAGATGAGGTAGACAACCACGAACGAATAGTCGAAGGCGGTTGCGTCCAGTCGCAAGTCCATTACGCCTCGTTTCCGGTTTTTTGGGACGACGACGGCGGCTCCGCCGCAATCTCCTCCAGCCGCACGGGCCGATGCTCGCGGCGTGAGATGGAGCAGGCCTCGGAGATCCGGAGGGCGGCCACGGCATCCTCGATGCCGGCCGTGATGTTACCTGTTCCTGCTGCGACCTCCATGAAGGCCCGCATTTCCGCCTCGTAGGCGGGCTTGAAGCGCAAGATGAAATCAACCCATGGATCGCCGGCCGGGTAGGTGGCGGCTGGCTCGGTGGAGGTCATGGGTAAGTGCTCATCCAAGCCCACCGTGTCAGTGCCCAGCGTGCCGTGCAGCTCCATACGCACGTCGTAGCCAGCACCGTTGAAGCGTGAGGAGTGGGCTGTCACGAGGGCACCGTTGGTCAGGGTCAGGAGCACGACCGTTTCGGCAACGTCCCCAAAGTCTGCGAAGTCCGGCATGCCCAGATCGGTGCCGATGGCGTATGCCTCGCTCACCTCTTGGCCAGATACCCAGCGCAGCGCATCAAAATCGTGAATGAGGCAATCTGTGTAGATACCGCCGGAGGCAGCGAGGAACTCGCGCGGGGCTGGCGCTTGATCGAGCGTTCCCATGTGAACCCGGCGCAGATCGCCAATCTTTCCGGCGCGGAGGTTGTTGCGGGCCGTGGTGTAGCCGGCATCGAAATGGCGCTGGAAGCCCATCTGGAGGCGGACGCCCTTCTCACGGACGATTCGAGCCACCTCGAGGGTCGTGGCCAGATCGGTTGAAACTGGCTTCTCACAAAAGATCGGGATACCCAGCCCTGCGGCACGGTCAATTGTGGCCGCGTGGGTGTCCGTTGGCGTGGTGATCACCAGGCCGTCCAGATCGGAGGAGGCGAGGAGCTGATCGGGAGTGCGGACCTCAACACCCGGTACTTCTGCCGCAAAGTCTGCTGTGAGCTGTGGGCGCGTATCGGCTACAACAAGCCGATCCGCCAGTGGTGCGAGGATCTTGGCGTGCATCGCTCCAATGCGCCCAAGGCCCAGCAAGCCAATCGTTACCATGTGCAGTCTTCTTTCTCTGGGCCCGCGCGGCCATCGCGCATCCCTCAGTCTTGATATATCGGCACGATACTACAAGCTGATCAATTTCATCACACCGAGCCACGCATTTGCCCTGTGACATATGTCTGAGTTGACACCCCATCGGTTCTATGGTTAATTAGTCATGTAACTAACCGACATACTAACGAGGTGAAGCTGAATGGACTTTTCAGATGACCGCCCGATCTACCTACAGATCGCGGACAGCATCCGAAGCCAGATTCTGACGGAGAGCCTCAAGCCGGGAGATCAACTCATGTCCACAACCCAATACGCCAACACGTTCCGCATCAACCCAGCCACCGCCAATAAGGCGTTCGGCCTGCTGGTGGACGATGGAACGGTGGCTAAGCGCCGCGGCGTCGGGATGTTCGTGACGGACGAGGCCCCGGAGATTCTCCGCGAAGAAGGCAAGAAATCATACGTTCCAAACCATCTGGAACCCGCACTATCCGAAGGCCTAGAACTGGGCCTAACTCCAGAGGAAATCCTCGGACTCGCCCGGAATTTCTTTACCGTAAAGGAGCAATCATGAGCGCAAGCATCGAACTTTCGCACGTTAATTTCAGCTATGGGATGCGCCATGACAGCGCGCTGAACGATGTCAGCTTCTCCGTGGCACCGGGCTCCATCACGGGACTGTTCGGGCGCAACGGCTCGGGCAAGTCAACCCTCGCGATGCTGATCGCCGGGCAAGCACATGCCAGTGCTGGCGAGATTCTCATCGATGGGACGCCCGTGTTCGAGAACCCGGAGCTCATGGCCAACGTGTGCAACGCGGCTGATGCCATGGCGATCTTCGGCGATGAGAAGATCAAGAACACGCTCAAGCTGTGGCGGGATGTCCGGCCGAACTGGGATGAAGAATTTGCTGGGCGGCTGTTTGACACGTTCCAGCTATCCACCAAGAAGAAGCCAGACAACCTCTCACGCGGGCAGCGTTCGGCGTTGCACGCAATCCTCGGGCTGGCATCGCGCTGCCCTGTCACCATATTCGACGAGGTCCATCTGGGCATGGATGCTGTGGCCCGTGAGGTGTTCTACCGCACCGTACTGGCCGATTACACACAGAATCCACGCACCATCATCATGTCCTCCCACCTCATCGATGAAATTGAAGACCTGTTAGATCACGTGCTGTTCGTGCACGAGGGCCGAATTATCGAGCACGGCGAGGCCGATGAGGTCCGCGAGCGCCACGCAGGTGCCGGCAAGCTTCCCTCCCTGACCGACGTGTTAGTGGAGATGACGATTGGAGACCAATCATGAGTAACCTGACAAAACGTCACGTCAAGGACCACCTGTCAACGAACCTGTGGACCGTTGGCACAATGGCGGTACTTTCCCTGTTGTCCCTGATCGTTCTAGCGATCTTTGGCAATCGAGTTCAATTCTCGCTATTCGGCGTCGATTATCTTGGATTCTCATTCGAGCTGAATCAGGCTGGTGCAGAACCTTCGCAATGGGCGGATGTTTCTGGGGCCACGAAGCTCATCACGATCGCCGCCGTGGCGGTGGGCGTTGTGATGATGGTCTGCTACATCACCAGCATTACCTATGCGGCAACCGCGCGCACCTACTTGGGCGCCGGGGTGGCACGGCGAACCTACATGAAATCGCAACTGGCGGCATGGGCCGCGAGCGCGCTATCCGTGGCCATCGCCTGCCTGCTAGTGGCAGTAATCGCGGGATTCGCTCAGTCCGATTTCTCGGGCACCGTGGCGATCAACGAATACGAGCTATCGGGGCTGCTGTGGTACGCGCCGCTCGCAGCTCTGGTGGGTACATTCCTCGCTCATGCCGCCGGATTCTTGACGGGCATCGTGTTTGTGCGGCTCCCGTGGTTCGCTGGGGTTGGCGCCATCTTGGCCTTCGTCATTCTGGACTCAGTGACCGATGGCGGAATCTCCAGCTGGGGTGGCTTCTTGGATTGGTCAGCCACCGGCGGCGGGGCGCAGCTCCTCAAGCATGTGGTGGCTGGCACCGTGCAGTCCGTGGCGGCGGTTGGAATATCGTGGGCGCTTCTACGCCATCTGGCGATCAGGCGATGATCTGACAGACCCGACCCCTCACGTTGGCACCCAATTCTCACAGGCTGGCACTCAGTCTCGCGGGTTGGGTGCCAACGTGTCGGAACCCTCTGGCAAACTAGTGGCTATGGATTACTACTCCATCTACTCTCAGGGCCTCGCCCGTGTTGCCGCCTGCACCCTTCCTGTGCAGGCGGCACAGCCGTTGGCCAACGCCCATGACATTGCCGAAGCCTCCGTTGAATGCGACAGGCAGGGCGTGGCCCTTGCGGCCTTTCCGGAACTGTCCCTCACCGGCTACAACATTGATGATCTGTTGCTCCAAGACGTGCTTCTAGATGAAGTTCTCGAAGCAATCGAGTACGTGCGAGATGCCTCGAGCGAGCTGTTGCCCGTGATTGTCGTTGGCGCTCCCCTGCGCTATGGGAACCGCATCTACAACTGCGCCGTGGTGATCCACCGCGGCCGCGTGTTAGGCGTGGTGCCCAAGTCCTACATCCC
Organism: Ancrocorticia sp.; assembly: GCF_052089425.1. Lineage (NCBI taxonomy): Bacteria > Bacillati > Actinomycetota > Actinomycetes > Actinomycetales > Actinomycetaceae > Ancrocorticia > Ancrocorticia sp. Next base: position 80,207 of record NZ_JBQCZW010000006.1, read on the forward strand.
GAACTACCGCGAGTTCTATGAGAAGCGGCACTTCGCATCAGGCGCACAGATTCGCGGGGGTCAGATCGAGCTGCCTGGCGTTGCATTGAACGAGCTGGAAGTTGAGGCTATCGCCGAGGCGTTGGAACCTGCCGATGGTGAGTACTTCGCCACTGAAGACATGCTGCGCATTCAAGATTATGATTCCGCGCCAGCAACCGTGCCGTTTGGCGTGGACCTCCTGTTCCGTGCCAAGGATCTGCGTGGGTTCACTTTCCATGTGGAGGTGTGTGAGGACATGTGGGTACCGGTGCCGCCTTCAGCGGAAGCAGCGCTGGCAGGGGCCTCCGTGCTCGTCAACATCTCCGGCTCCCCCATTACCGTTGGCCGGGCCGCGGATCGCCAGTCCCTCGTGCAGGCCGCCTCCACCCGGTGCGCCGCCGCCTACCTGTACACGGCGGCCGGTCAGGGCGAATCCTCCACGGATCTCTCGTGGGACGGGCAAGCCATGGTGTATGAGCTGGGCAACGAGTTGGCATCCTCCGATCGGTTTGCTCTTGGGCGCCAGCTAACGATCACTGATATTGATCTGGATGTGCTGCGCCAAGAACGCTCGCGTCAGGGAACATTCGATGACAATCGCGAGGCTCTGGGTGTTGAGGCGGGACGCGCAATATCAGACGATCTTGGCCAACGCACCGGTGCTCGCGCCCAGCATCGAACGGTGATGTACACGCTCGATCCCCCGAGCGGGGATATTGGCCTGCGCCGGGAGGTGGCGCGCTTCCCGTTCGTGCCAGCGAACGAAGCCCTGCTCAATCAGGATTGCTATGAGGCGTACAACATTCAGGTGTACGGCATCACCCAACGCCTGCGCGCGATCGGTAACCCGAAGCTGGTGATCGGTGTATCTGGCGGCCTCGATTCCACGCATGCCCTCATCGTGGCGGCGCGTGCGATGGATATGCTCGGGCGCCCACGCACGGATATTCTGGCCTACACGCTCCCCGGTTTTGCCACCTCGGACCATACGAAGAACAACGCGTACCGGCTGGCGGAAAGCCTCGGGGTAACGTTCGAGGAGATCGATATCCGCCCCGCCGCCTCCCAGATGCTGGCGGACATGGGCCATCCGTTTGCCACCGGCGAGGAGGTCTATGACGTCACGTTCGAAAACGTGCAAGCCGGCCTACGAACGGATTTCCTGTTCCGCCTAGCCAATGAGAAGGGCGGGATCGTGCTGGGAACGGGAGATCTGTCCGAATTAGCCCTTGGCTGGTGCACGTTCGGGGTGGGCGATCAAATGAGCCACTACAACGTGAACCCCGGCGTACCCAAAACTCTGATGCAGCACCTGATCCGTTGGGTGATCTCCTCCCACCAGTTCTCGGATGAGGTGGGAGACGTCCTCCAGTCCATTGTGGACACGGAGATCTCCCCGGAGCTTGTTCCGGCCAAGGACGGGGCCAATATCCAGTCCACCCAACAAAAGATCGGCCCCTATGAGCTGCAGGACTTCACGCTGTACTACCTGCTGCGATTCGGACTGCGCCCCTCGAAGATCGCCTTCTACGAGTGGCACGCGTGGCACGATGCCACGGCGGGCAGATTCCCGGTGGGCTTTCCCGCCGAGGACCGCCACGAATACACGATGGCTGACATCAAGAAGTGGATGGAGCTGTTCCTCAAGAGGTTCTTCTCCAACCAGTTCAAGCGCTCCACGCTCCCCAACGGCCCCAAGGTGGTTGCCGGTGGAACGCTCTCCCCGCGCGGAGACTGGCGCATGCCCTCGGATGTGTCCGGAGCCGTCTGGCTCAAGGATCTCGCGCGCGTACCCGAGGCAGCACACAAGCTCGAACCGCATTCACAGTCCTGAGGCAGAATCCTCACCCACACTAGAGAAAGGCACTATATGTCCATCGAACTAGTCACCGAATCCAGCCCAGAGCTGGTGACCGCCATGAACACGCTGGTCCCCCAGCTGT
>NZ_JBQCZW010000007.1:0-80000 GCF_052089425.1 Ancrocorticia sp.
CAGGAGGATCATTCGCCACATGGATCAACGAGCACCATAGCGATGATGCATTCGACCGCGAGATCGTTTCTCGGGTGAATGAGTGGTTTGAGCACTAGTTCCGTCTGTTGAGGTTGGGTGTGATGGGTGGGGCTGTGGAGTGGTAGTGGTGTCCGGTTGGTGTGGTGATGATCCGGTCCGAGGACCGGCTCTCGGCGGGTGGCCGGCCGCGATCACCGCTGCCAGCACGAGAGCCGTTGCCAGCGCTGGGGTCTGTTCCCGGTTGGTGGTTCCAGCCTGGGTATTCTTTGGTGTAGTTGCACCGTGCGCATAGACCAGTCCCGTTGGTCAGGGTGGTGTGGCCTCCTGAAGCGAAGGGGTGGGTGTGGTCCATGTGGGCGATGGGGGCGTTACACCACGGGGTCCGGCACTGCGAATCCCGCACAAGCAACGCACGGCGCAGGGCACCATGGAAGGCACGTTGGCGGGTGTCGATGGCTGTGATGTCGCCGGTGATCGGATCAGTCACAACCCGGCGCAGGAACACCCGTGACCGGCGAGTCTGTGGATCATCGTGGGCCGGGTTGAGCATGTCGCGTGCCAGCGGGGCGGGGATGGGGCCGAGTCCGGCAATCCACGCAGCAGTGTGTGCCGGATCAGCACGCCGCCCATCATCATCAACCACAGGGAACACCGCATCGGCGGCAAACTCAGGCACAGCATCAGGGCAAGGTTCGTTGGTGCTGGCAGAATCGTCAGTGCTGGTGTAGCTGGTAGCGCCGGGCATGCTGGTGATGCCGAATACGCTGGTGTCGGTCATGATGATCTGGAGTTCGATGGGGATGGCGTCGGGGGTGGCTTGTCCTGTGAGGCGTTGGACGAGAAGGTCGGCTTCGATCTGGGTACCGGAGCGTTCTTCTTGTTGGAGCTGGTCCCCATCAGCCCATCCAGTGTTTTTTGTGGTTGCTGCCGCATCCAACAAGGCTTTCTTACACGCGAAGGCCTGACCCATCGGCAGGAGAGCAGTCAGGTAGGCCATCGCATCCGGGGCAGGCCTGACTGTCACTGACCGCCGGCTCTTGGCGATCTTGTGGCGTTTGACTTGCGCGGCCGGATCAATCTGATTCGCTAACGCCCGGACTTCACCGGTGATCCTTTTAGTGCCGGCTTTGCCATAGCGGCTGGCCATGCGTGTATCGATCGCGGCGATAGCGGGTGGATCTAATGCGGTGACTTCGTCGGTGATTTTCTGGGCCGTGAATTCTGCGAGACGCCCATCGGTTAACGCGGCCAACGCGTTGGGCATGGTGGTGGTGAGTGTGTGGGCCATACGTACCGCGCGGGAGCCTGCTTGTGGGGACTCACGGCGTGCTAACGCGATTTCGGAGCCGACACCCAGGCCGCGTTTCTCGATCGGAACACCCGCTTCACGCTCACTGATCCCGCGATGGTGAAGAAACATGGCGGTTTCGCGTGCCTGTGCCGCGGCGGCCGCTGATTTGATGTCTTCCAACACCGAGACCCGAGAAATACACGCCGCCTCACTTGCCCCTGTGGGGGCGTTGCGGAGAATGTCACGGATGACCATCAACGACGAGAGTCCGGATTCGTCACCGGATTCGAGCAAGGTAGTCAGATTGGCTTGCGCTTCGGCAAGCATCAACCCAGTAAAATCCTCCTCCCACTGCTGATCGGGCAAGCCCGGGATATCCGTGGGGAAACTATCAGGGTCAAGGCCCAGGCGTTCCATCGCCTCAGCACCGAAGACAAGCTCATCAAAACACAGGTCAGCCTCAGACGGCACATAGGGCACATCACTCACGGCGGCACTGGCGCGTGTATCGAATGTGATACTCATGAGCCACCCTCCTGCGGTGATAAGAGAATCCACTCCCCGCAAAGAGAAGGAACGCTGCCGATCATGACCTGATGCGAGTGAACGAGGTACCCGGTGAGAGCCACCCTGTTCAACCTACCCACATTCTATCGAACGAACGTTCCCCAAACAAGAGTTCGAACAGGCCAATTTGTGCCGATTGTGAATGGAGGCTGGGGATCTCACCCATGGGAGCGCTTCATGACCTTCCGGACCTCCTCAACCCACAGCACGAGCGAAGATAGCGCCAACGCGACACCCCAGTGTGCAAGATCCAAGGATTCAGTGGCGAACGCCGCCTGAAGGAACGGGATCTCCACTACACAGATCTGGAGGAGCACGGCCAAGGCGATGGATCCCCACAACAGCTTGTTGCTTCCGATATCACGGAACGCGCTGAGCGTCGCGGATCTGGAGTTCAAGACAGCAAACAGATCACAGAGGACGATCGTGGTAAACACGGCCGTTCGCATCGTGTCTAGATCATCGGTGCCTCCAGGAATCAGGCCGCCGGGAAGCCACAGGTCCATGGTGATGATGCTGACGATCGCCATCGTGAAACCGGTGGTCATGATAGTCAGCCACATCTCCTTACCGATCACCTTGTCCTGCAGCGATCGCGGCCTATTCGCCATGACATCATCGATCTCCGGATCTACGCCAACGGCCAGCGCTGGGCCGGTATCCGAGACCAAATTAATCCACAAGATTTGCGTTGCCAGAAGAGGCAGAGCAAGATGCACGCCGGCGGCGTCCGCGGCTTCGGTCAGGCCGATCACTCCCATGAGAACCACGCCGAAGAACAGCGTCAGGACCTCGCCCATGTTTGAGGCCAACAAATAGCGCAAGAACTTCTTGATGTTGTCAAAGATGACGCGACCCTCGCGTATCGCAGCCACGATCGTTGCAAAATTATCATCCGCGAGCACCATCTTTGCGGCATCCTTAGTTACCTCGGTGCCGGTGATCCCCATTGCGATGCCGATATCCGCTGATTTAAGCGCCGGGGCGTCGTTCACGCCATCGCCCGTCATCGCCACAATCTGTTCGTCCTCTTGCAGAGCATCCACGATCCGTAGCTTGTGCTCTGGTGCCACACGTGCGTACACGGATGTTGTACGGGCGATCTCGCGTAGCTCCTGCGAGGTTGCCTCTTCGATGTCATGACCAACCATGACGGGGGCATCCTGGCCAACGATTCCCAGATCCTGAGCAATCTTTCGCGCTGTTTCTGGGTGATCGCCTGTAATCATGACTACCCGGACGCCGGCCCGGTGTGCCTCTTCGATAGCTTCTGCCGCCTCAACCCGCGGCGGATCGATGATGCCAACAACACCCAGATACACGAGGTCATGTTCCGCAGATTCGTCGAAATCCTCCGGGGCTGGCACACCCTCCGTTCGTACTGCCACCCCAAGTGTCCGGTATGCCTGAGAAGACAAAGATTGGACGTTCTCAAGTATTGCGGCCCGCTGAGCGGCTTCCAGAGGAACGTTTTCGCCCGTAACCAACACCGTGGAGCAGCGGTCCAACAGAACGTCTGGCGCTCCTTTCGCGAGAATCATGACGTCGCCTTGCGCGTTGCGGTGCAAGGTGGACATCATCTTGCGTTCGGAGGAAAAAGGAACACCCGCCAGGCGTTCGGCGCGCTCGATCTGTTCGCCAAGTCCCGGTGCTTTTCCCATGGCCGTAAGGAACGAGGCATCCGTGGGATCTCCGGTGATCTCCCATCGGCCATCAACCCCCTTCAACTGCGCATCGTTCGCAAGTGCTCCTGCCTCCAGTAGCACGCGGCATTCGTCAATGATGTCCAGAGATCCACCGGCCGCCTCCAGCTGGCCTTCCGGTGCATATCCGACTCCGCTGAGGGTGGCGTGCCCAGATCCTGTGATGATCTCCTTGATAGTCATTTCGTTCTGGGTGAGTGTGCCCGTCTTGTCCGTGCAGATCACCGAAGCAGAACCGAGCGTTTCTGCTGAATGAAGCTTCTTCACCACTGCGTTTCGATCAGCCATGCGCCGCACGCCGAGAGCAAGAACCACAGAAAGAATGGCTGGCAGGCCCTCTGGGACCGCTGCAACGGCCAGAGACACGCCCAGTAAGAGAATGGTCACCCAATCACTGGCAGTTTCAGGAGTTTGGACGATGGCAATCGCGATCATGATAATAAGAGCAATGGCGACGACGACGCGGCCGAGCATGCTACTCACACCATCGATCTCCTTTTGGAGCGGAGTGTCCTCTTCCTCAGTTTCGTCGAGCATCGTGGCAATGTTGCCCATTTCGGATTCCATGCCAGTACCCGTGACAATTGCCCGGCCGGCTCCTCCTGTCACAGCCGTACCACGGAATACCATGTTGGTTCTGTCCCCGACAGCCACCTTGCCCGACAGCGCTTCCGGCGACTTGGTCACCGGTGTAGATTCGCCCGTGAGTGCAGCCTCGGCAACCCGCAGAGACGATGCTTTCACGATTCTGGCATCGGCTCCTACCTGATCGCCTTCACTGAGGATGAGGATATCCCCGGGTACCACATCCGAGGCATTGATTTCGCAGTTCTGTCCCTCCCGAAGGACGAGGGACTGGGCCTGAGTCATATGGGCAAGCGCGGCTACTGCGTCCGCTGCCTTCGATTCCTCCACGATTCCGATCACCACGTTGAAGACAACAACCGCGATGACCACGATTGCCTCCACGGGTGCGCCTTGAGCGCCTTCCAACGCCCACGCACCAACCGAAACAGCGGCAGCAATCAGCAAAAGGATAACAAGCGCATCGTTGAGCTGGTCAAGGATCCGGCGCCAGAGAGGCACCGGCGGCTTCCCCACGAGTTCATTGGGGCCATATTGTTCTAGGCGCGCAGCCGCCTCACTCACGCTCAAACCTATAAGTGGATCGACACCTAAGGATTCTGCAACTTCATCGGATTCGCGTATTGGCGCGTCAGCGTATGCCATGGTGGTTAAGCTACCATTTCAGCACTACACCTGCGGACGGCTGGAGCGCTATAGTTAACGCAGGTGATGGATCCCGCCTTTAACCGCCATTCGGCTGATGGTTCCTGCTTAGCTTTGCGGGCAGGACTGCGCCCGCGGAAAGGTGATCGAATGCCTCACGTGCCCCCTCAACCGGCCACACACCGGCTCACCGATTTTCGCTCTCACCCCATTGTTGTGGGAATCGAACCGGAGATCCCCGAACTACTTCTTGAGACCGCGCGATCCTTCGCTCAGGCGACGGGCGCTATCATCCACTTCGCCTACGTTGACCCCTCCCGCTACGTCGTGGAGGAGTTTGCCGCTGGGAGCGTTCGCCACGAGGCCCTCTCCCCCGATTCGCTCCAGAGCGACTGGCAAGATCTGGAATCAAAGTTCGAAGGCCAACTCCAGCAGATGCTTCCGGCAGATCCGCCCGATCCGAGCTGGGAATTTCACTACTTGGCAGGACGGCCGGACCGCGCCCTCACTCATCTTGCCCGCGCCGTTGACGCCTCCACCATCGTGGTGGGCACCAGAGCGCCAGGTGCGCGCTCACGCCTTCGCCAGATTCTCGAGGGTTCCGTGGCCTATCACCTCACCCAGCACCAGCACCGCCCGGTTCTCAGCGTGCCCCTATCCGTGGTGGATTGGAAGGAGACCCCAAGCGTATGGGATCGCTAAAGCGCAACTCCGGCATGCTCACTGGCGCACTGTGCGTGGGCGTTGGTGCCGCGATTGGCACACTTATCCGTGCATTCTTAGAAGAATCTTTCCCGCACGCCGATGGGGCGTGGCCACTGGCCACGTTCGCGATTAACCTGATCGGCAGCGTGATCCTCGGCTTCCTTCTCACTGCACTTGCCAACTCTGGGCCTGATACGGGTTGGCGCCACACCCTTCGCCTCACGGCGGGCACCGGCGTGATCGGAGGATTCACCACCTACAGCACGTTCATCATCGAGGTACACGAACTGGCACTCCCCCTTAGCCTTGCCTACGCAGGAACTAGCGTGATCACGGGAATCGCCTGCGCAGTAGCGGGCATTGCCCTAGCCAACGCCCTGATCCCACCCACCGGCAAGGAGCAGGCCCGATGATTCTCCTGTTCACGGCTCTTGCCGGAGGCTTCGGTGGCGCCGCTCGCTTCATCGTGGATACGTTGGTTAACCGCCGCAATCGGCTCTCCACACCCATGGGAACGCAGGTTATCAACATCACCGCGTGCCTCGGACTGGGGCTCCTCGCCGGGTATGTAGGTTCCCATGGGGGCGCGCTGTATGCGGTGGCGGGCACAGGATTTATGGGCGGATATTCCACGTTCTCCACAGCCTCGGTTGAGGCAGCACGCCTCATGATCGGTGGCAGAATCACATCCGCAGCCATGCACGCCGTATCCATGATTCTTCTCAGCTACGCCGCCGCCATCCTGGGCATCGCGTTGGGTGGGGCGCTCTAGAGCCCCAGCAGATTTCTCAGCACAGTGATGACGCCTTGTTCGCTGTTTGACGGGGCGATGAATCGCGCCCCCTGAGCAAGGCCCTCAGCCGCGTTCGCCATGGCGAAGGACATTCCGGAGGCCTCAAGCATCTCCGCATCGTTGAAGTAATCACCGAAGCCCACGGTCTGCTCACGCGTCACTCCGAGTTCGCGTTGCAGGGCGCGAACCGCCGTTCCCTTGTTGGCCTCCGGATGCATGACATCAACCCAGTGCGGAGCCGAAACCACCACGGAACAGCCATCCAGCTGCCCCTCAAGATCGTGGTAAAGGCCAGCTCTGGCATCGCCAAATGTGTAGATGGCTACTTTGTTGACGTCGTCGTCGTAATCCAAAATCTCTTCTACGAGAGCCGAGCGGCGATAGTACTTGTGGACTTCGGCCCCGAATTGCGGTTCCGTTCTATCGAAGTAACCCATCTTCTTTCCGGCGATCACCACGGCAGCATCACTCGTAGAATTCCGGACCGCATGAACGCTGCGCACCACAGCCTCCCGCGGAAGCGAACACGAGGAAACCTCCACCCCGTCACGCACCACGAACGCGCCATTCTCGCAAATGAACGGCATCCCATCGCTGGCATCGTGGAACATGTGCTCCAGCCGGAAGTACTGACGGCCACTCGCCGGAGCAAACGCGATCCCTCGCGCCTTCATAACGTCAAGGAGCTCCCACAGTTCCTCTGGCACCTCCCCCGAATCGTCCAGAAGTGTTCCGTCCATATCCGCCACAATCAGCCGTGGATCGGCGTTCTTCACATACAGGGCAGGATCGGTGGGCTTTAAGCTCATACTGGCAGTTTACAACGGAGCCCGGCGCTGACCGCTAACATGGAGGGTGCCGCCACTGCGGAACACACGTCTACAAGGGGAATCCATGCTTGCCACGCCCACCGATCCGCGCGAATACTCACACTTGGAGGGAATCAAGCTGGTTGCATCCGATATGGATAACACGCTCGTGGGCTCAAGCGGTGAGCTTCCCGATGCTATCTGGGAAACGATCCGCGCACTGCGCGAACGCGGAATCCTCTTCGTTCCGGCCAGCGGACGCCAAGTCACCACGTTGGCTGAGATGTTCGAACCCGTGGCCGCGGGAATGCCACTCATCAGCGCCAATGGAGGCCTGCTGGCCCGCGACGGGCAGATTCTGTATTCGGTGCGGGTTCATCCCGACATTGTGCGGGAAGTTGTCCATATCATCCGGGATCTGGCTCATCAGGGAGTGGATCTGGGCATCCTGCTGATCGGAGAGAAGGCCTCCTACACCGAACGCACGGACCAGCGGTTCGTGACCGAAGTTCAGCGATACTTCCATCAGCTCGAAGTACTCGAGGACATTCTGGACGCGGAGGATGAGATCGTGAAGCTAGCGATCTATTCCTTTGACGGCTTGGATCAAGTGATGCCGCGAATCCAGCACTACGATGGCACGCATTCCCTCATCTTCTCCGCTGACGATTGGGTAGATATTCAGGGCCAGAACGTGGACAAGGGCGTGGCGCTGGAGGAGCTCCAGAAGATTCTGGGCATCTCGCGCGATGAAACCGTGGTATTCGGCGATTACCTCAACGATACCGAGCTCATGCACGCCGGCACGCATTCCTTCGCCGTAGCCAACGCTCACCCGGACATCATCAAGGCCGCCCGCTACGTGGCGCCCAGTTGCGAAGATCAGGGCGTTATCAGCGTTCTCCAACAGATTGTGGCCGCACGGTAGTAGGCTCGGAGTGTGTCTCAACTCGTCATCTCAGTACCCACACAAGCCGAATTCGATTTTCTTTCCCACCTGGATGTAGAGCCCGTCCTCTGGGCTCTGGATAAGCCGGCCCCACGCCAGGATCTGGATATGGTGGTCATGCCCTATATCTTCGATATGAGCGGGATGTCCTACCTTTCCTCGATGCACCCCAAGCTTGTCCAACTGGCCAACATCGGCTTTGACGGGGTGGCTGATCACGCACCGGCTGGCCTCACGATTGCCAACGCAACCACCGTTCACGAAACCGCCACCGCCGAACTTGCGCTTGGCCTCATGCTGGCGGCCCAGCGCGATATCCCGCGCATGGTACGCAGCCAAGATCACGGCACGTGGGATCGCTTCCGCGCACGCGGGCTCGCGGACTGCAAGGTGGTGATTGTTGGCGTTGGCGGCGTGGGAACCGCGATTGCTGAGCGCCTCAGGCCATTCGAGGTGGACATCGTGCGCGTGGCCTCACGCGAACGCGAGGATGAACACGGCCACGTCTACGCAACCAATCAGCTACCGGATCTGCTTCCCACCGCCGATATCGTGGTGCTGGCGCTGCCGTCAAGCGAGGCCACCTATCACTTTGCGGACGATGCCTTCTTCGGCCTTATGCCGGACGATTCACTCTTCGTGAACGTTGGACGCGGTAAAACGGCCGATACCGAGGCCCTGATCCGCCACGCCGGGCGCATTCGCGCCGCCCTAGACGTAGTGGATCCCGAGCCGCTCCCAGAGGATTCTCCGCTCTGGAGCAACCCGGCGGTGCTCATCAGCCCACATCTGGGTGGATGGGCCGCCGCCCAGTACCGGCGCCACAACCTTCTTCTCAAGCGCCAGATCGAGCACCTGGTGGCCGGTGAGCCGCCCGAGAACGTGGTGTTTGAGTCCTGACTACTTTCGCTTGCGGCGCTCGCGTACCCTCACCGAGATCTCGATGGGTGTGCCGTCAAAGCCGAAGGTCTCGCGCAGCTGCCGTTCGATGAAACGGCGGTAGCCCGCCTCAATAAAGCCAGAGGCAAAGAGAACGAAGCGTGGCGGGCACGCCGAGGGCTGAGTGGCGAAGAGGATGCGCGGCTGCTTGCCACCGCGCACGGGATGCGGGTGTGCCGCAGCAAGCTCCCCTAGGAAGGCGTTGAGCTTGCCGGTGGGGATGCGTGTTTCCCACGACGTGATCGCGGTTTCCATCGCGCGCGTCAGGCGGTTGGTGTGCCAGCCAGTGAGCGCCGATAGGTTCACGCGTTCAGCCCAGCGCAGCTGAGAGAGCTCCCTATCCAGTTCGCGGTCCAGTTCTGCGCGCCGGTCCTCATCCACCAGATCCCACTTGTTGCAGATCAGAACGAGCGCGCGCCCGGCGTCCACTACCTGCTGCATGACGCGGATGTCCTGCTCCGTGAGTGGTTCCGAAGCGTCCAGAAGGACCAGCCCGAGTTCCGCCTTTTCGATAGCGGCCTGCGTGCGCAGAGAGGCGTAGTAATCGGCGCCGCTGGCTTGGTGGACGCGGCGCCGGATTCCGGCGGTATCCACGAACATCCAGCTTTCGCCGTCCAGCTCTGCGTATTCATCCACCGGATCGCGGGTGGTACCGGCAAGAGGGTCGACGACGACGCGCTCCTCCCCCACGAGCTTATTGAGGAGGGAAGATTTCCCGACGTTTGGGCGCCCAACGAGGGCAATCCGGCGCGGGCCGCCCTCCGGGGTTGGTTCAGCCACGGCGGATTCGTCCGGAAGGACCTTCATGACGGCGTCAAGAAGATCACCCGTGCCGCGCCCGTGCATGGCCGATACCGGGTAGGGCTCTCCCAAACCGAGGCCCCACAGGTAGGCCGCATCCGCCTCCTGCATGGCCGAATCGACCTTGTTGGCGGCTAACACGATGGGCTTGCCGGAGCGGCGAAGGAGGCGAACAATCTGTTCGTCCGTGTTCGTGATGCCCACGGTGGCGTCCACCACCAGCACCACGACGTCCGAATGATCGATCGCAACCTCGGCTTGCTTAGCCACCGAGGCGTCAATACCGGCAACGTCAACTTCCCAGCCACCGGTGTCCAGGAGTGTGAAATCCCGGCCGGTCCACGAGGCGCCGTAGGACACGCGATCGCGCGTAACGCCGGGCGTATCTTGCACCACGGCCACGCGTTCACCCACGATGCGGTTAACCAGCGTGGACTTCCCAACGTTCGGCCGGCCCACCACCGCGATAACCGGCAGAGCCTTCGGGCGTTCAACAACGTATTGCCCAGCCTCTGCGCCAAGAACGGCGATGTCCTCTTCGGACAGATCGTAGGATTCGAGGTTTCCCCTCAGGAGCTCGTACTGAGCTTGTTCATCGCTAGTACTCATCGCATAGCCTCCGGTACAAGTGAGATCACGGCGTCAACTACCTGTTCGATGGTCAGTGCCGAGGAATCGATTTCCGTGACGCCATCTCTGGCCGTCATGAAATCAGAAACAGTGGAATCATCTGCATCGCGGCGCAGGACTTCATCGCGAGTGGCCTCCAGCGCAGAGGAATCCGCACTTCCACGCACTTCGAGTGCTCGCCGGGCAAGGCGCGCCTCCTCCGATGCTGTCAGGAGCACGCGCACGTCCGCATCCGGCGCCACCACACTGGTGATGTCGCGGCCTTCGGCAATGATGCCGGTTGACGCATCGGCAATGATCTGGCGCTGGCGGCGCTTGAGTTCCGCGCGCACATCCAGATTCGTGGCCACCTGGGATACATGCTTGGACAGATCGGAGGTGCGGATTGCCTGCGTGATGTCGCGGCCCGCACACATGATCGTTTGATCCTTGGGATCCAGCGGCATGTTGAGCGGCATGTCCACGGTAGCCTGTGCCACGGCCTCGTGATCGGACAGATCGATCTCTTGGTCCATGCACCACCAGGCGGCGGCGCGGTACATCGCACCCGTATCAAGGTAAGCAAGCGAGAGCTTGGCCGCCACTGCTCGGGACACAGTTGATTTTCCGGAGCCCGACGGCCCGTCCAGAGCGATCACAACGCCCATCTTCTTCTCTCTTCCTTCCAAGATAACTTGCCAGCCGCGTAACTCCAGCCCTCGCGCCAACTCTAGGGCGCGGCTCGGCTCCACGAACAGCATGGTGCGGCCCACTCGCTGATTGACGGAGTGTTCCATATGCAGATCTTCAATATTGACACCGATTTCACCCACTTCGGTGAAAAGGCGTCCAAGCTCACCGGGGCGATCGGGCACCAGCACGATCACTTCGGAATACCTGCGTGGAGCGCCACCGTGCTTGCCAGGAATGCGTTCCACGCCCTCGTTGCCCAACAGAATGGTGCGAGAGACCCCGGACAGCACTCCTGGGGCAAACGGATCAGTCACTCCCCCATCGAGTGCCGAAATCAGCCGCGTGAGCTCATCGCGAACCTCCGTGAGCACACCGGAAACGGCTTGCGCATTACCGGCAATGATCGAGGACCAGAGCGTGGAATCGGATCGGGCGATGCGCGTGACGTCGCGCAAGCCCTGGCCCACGAGGCTCATGGCCTCGTTCGGCGCCTCGCGTAGTGTTCCGGCAACAAGCGAGGCCACCAGCTGGGGCGTGTGGGAAACCAGTGCCACGGCAGAATCATGTTGTTCGGGTTCCATGACGATCGGAAGCGCGCCGATCTCTACCGCGAACTGCTTGATCGTGAGCACGAGGTTCTGAGGGGTCGCACGGCCCGGCGTGATCACCCAAGGACGCCCAGCAAACAGGTCAGCATCAGCAGCAATAGCGCCAGAGCGCTCCCTGCCCGCCATGGGATGCGATCCCACGTAGCGATCGGCGCCCGGGTGATCCTGCACTTCCGCCACAACCAACGCCTTAACGGACGCAACGTCCGTCACGACGGCATGCGGGAACGTATCAAGCACACGGGAGACCACGGCTGCCGCAACATCGGGTGGCGTTGCCACGATCACTAGTTCGGGAGCAGGAGCCTGTGAATCAGCGATCTGCCCAGCTCCCAGATCCCGCGCCAGCGCTGCTGCCGCCGGCGAGGTGTCCTCCAACTGAACATCGATGCCGAGCTCTCGCATCCTCAGCCCGAGCGAGGCCCCGAGCAGCCCGGTGCCAATAATCCGAACACAGTTCATTACATATCAACCAGATGCATCAGCGCGCTCAGCTCGGAACCCGCCACCTGCCGGGTCCTGCCAGGCTTCAAGTGTCCCACTTCCACCGTACCGAATCGGGTGCGAACCAGCTCCATGACCGGATGGCCCACCTCTTCCATGATGCGGCGGACAACTCGGTTGCGGCCCGAATGCAGGGTGATCTCCACGATAGAGTTGCGTGCAGCCGATTCGCGCAGCACAAAATCATCCACCTTGACGAATCCGTCCTCAAGGTTAACGCCCTTGGTTAATACCTTGCCAAGTCCGCGGGTGACAGTTCCCTCCACACGGGCGATGTAGGTTTTGGGTACCTCGTATGAGGGATGGGTCAATCTGTGGGTTAATTCGCCGTCGTTCGACAAAAGAATCAAACCCTCGGTGTCCTGATCCAAGCGCCCCACGTGGAAAAGGCGTTCGGTCCGATCCTCCACGTACTGGGACAAACTCGGACGTCCCATATCATCGTCCATCGTGGAAACAACACCCGGTGGCTTATACAGGGCGATCGTCACCTTTTCTTCATGCCCCTGAATCGGCATACCGTCCACATGGATGGATACCTTCTCCGGGTCAATGCGGGTGCCCAGTTCGGTGACGATCTTGCCGTCCACCTCAACCCGGCCCTGCTCCATCAACACTTCGCAATAGCGGCGCGAACCAACTCCCGCATGCGCCAAGACTTTCTGTAGGCGATCGCCGCGCGGATCGTGGGGGTTAGTCATTGAAGTTCCTTTACTACCTCGTCCATTTCGGAAACCTCCGGCAAGTATGGAGCCAGAGGCGCGAGCTCTTCGAGAGAGTTGATACCCATACTCTCCAAGAAATACTGAGTTGTGCCATACATCGTGGCGCCCGTTGTGGAAGCACCTGTTTCGGACACAAGCCCGCGCGTCAGTAACGTGCGGACAACCGAATCAACATTAACACCTCGAATGGCAGCGATCTGCGCCCGAGTCACCGGCTGGCGGTATGCGATGATCGCAAGAGTTTCCAGAGCCGGGCCCGATAGCTTGCTCCCTGCGTCCGCCACCACGAACTCAGTCACCACATCAGAGTACTCGGGATTGGTGTAGAGCCGAAAACCGCCCGCTATCTCCCGCAGCTGGAATCCGTGTTCACGCCCACCATTCCTGCCCGAGTATTCGTCCGTCAGTTCCTCCAGCAGATGGCGAACTTGAGCCATGTTCAACCCGGTGGCCCGCGCGATGTCCTCGATCGGAATGGGCTGGTTGGCCACCAAAAGTAGGGCCTCGATGGCGGCCAGTTGCCGATCTCTCGAATTCGATGTCACTGCTGCCTCCTTAGACTGATGAGGATAGTCTCCAGTGCGGCCGCTTGGGAGGCCACCACGTCCCCAGATCGCATGAGTTCAAGCACGGCCATAAAGCGGGAAACGATGGTTGGCAGATCCGTGGCGTTCGCGCACAGTTGCTCAAAGCTGTGCTCATGGTGATCGTCCAGCACGCCGCGAAGGTAGGTGATCTGGCTATCAATCGATACAAGGGCGCTGTGCAGGTGATCCACCAGAACAACGGGTTCCTCGTGATCGCGCGAGATCGCTTGGACCGCCAGCATAGCCAGCTGTTCAGTACTGAGATCAAGCTGGACCTCCGGCACCGCGTCAGCAAACTCGGGATCGAGTGGGACATCGCGGGGAGCCGAACGCCCTTGCGCCACGATCAGCTCGGACAGGGCGGCTGATGCTTCCTTGTAGGCTCGGTATTGGAGCAGTTTGGCGAACAGGATATCGCGGCGCTCAAGCAATTCGAGATCTTCTTCATCCGTTTCGGCTCCGGGGATGAGGCGGGAGGCCTTGAGCTCCAAGAGCGTGGCGGCCACGAGGAGAAACTCGCTGACCTGCGAGAGATCGTACACTTCCTCAGCACGAATGAACTCAATGAACTCGTCGGTTACCTCGCTCAGCGCCACCTCCGTGACGTCCAGCTTCCGCCGCGCGATGAGGGATAGCAAAACGGAAAACGGGCCAGCGAACACATCGAGCGTGACGGCAAAGGCGCCTTCCTGCTGCTCGCTCACTTCCTCAGGCACGAGAATCGGCTAGGCGCATTGGCCCTTGGAAATCACCTCGCGGGCGAGCCTGCGGTAGGCCTTCGCACCCGGATGCGACGGCGCGTAGGTGGTGATGGGCTGCGCCGCGATTGTGGCATCAGGGAACTTCACCGTGCGGGAAATGTAGGTATCGAACACCTTCTCCTTGAATCCATCACGTACGGACGCCATCACCTCACGGGAATGAAGTGTGCGCATATCGATCATCGTGAGCAAAACACCATCGAGGGTCAGGCGCGGATTGAGCCGGTCCTGAATGCGGTCAATCTGTTCGGTCAGCAACGCCACACCACGCATAGCGAAGTATTCGGCCTCTAAGGGAATCATGACCCCGTGCGCTGCCGTCAGGGCATTCACCGTGAGGAGGCCAAGGGATGGCTGGCAATCGATAATGATGAGATCGTAATCATCAACAACTGGGCGCAGGACTCGTGAAAGCGCCTGCTCGCGGGCCACCTCGTTGATCAGGACGATCTCCGCGGCGGAAAGATCAATGTTGGCCGGGACAATATCTAGGCCGGGAACCTCGGTGGACACGATGATGTCACGGACGTTGGGATGATCGGCAATGAGTTCGTCATAGATGCTGCGATCGAGGGCGCGGGCGTTCACGCCTAGGCCTGCGCTGGCGGCGCCCTGAGGATCGAAATCCACAACGAGGACCTTGCGACCGTATTCGGCAAGTGCCGCGGCCAGATTGATCGTCGTGGTAGTTTTTCCCACGCCGCCCTTCTGATTGGACATGGCAACGATTCGCGCCGGACCATGCGCGGTGAGCGGAGCGGGCTCCGCGAAATCTTGCTCGGGTACCTCGGGAAGAAGGGCATCTTGTTCAGTCACAGTCCAAGACTACCTAAATCGTGGCGGCTACATGCTATGAGCGCGCCCGTGGATGTGCTCCGGCGTATACCTGACGGACGGTATCGCGGCTGACGTGCGTATAAATCTGGGTGGTGGTGACCGATGAGTGGCCCAACATTTCCTGAACGACGCGCACATCGGCCCCTCCTTCCAGCAGATGGGTGGCGAAGGAATGGCGCAGGCTGTGAGGAGAGACGTGAACGTCAAGGTGCGCCGCATCGGCTGCGCCTTGGATGACTGTCCACGCACTCTGGCGGGAGAGCGGGCGGCCCCGTTGGTTGAGGAACAGCTCCTTGTATCCACTACCCCGGCGGGAGAGTTCCGGGCGGCCCCGGACAAGATAGGAACTGATGGCTTGCTCCGCGTAGGTGCCCAAAGGAAGGATGCGCTCCTTGCGGCCCTTTCCGAAAAGCCGAATCGTCAAGCCGTCAAGATCCACATCGTCCATCGTGAGGCCAACGGCTTCTGAAATGCGCGCCCCCGTTCCGTACAGCACCTCGAGGAGGGCGCGGTCACGCAGCGGAACGGGACCATCCCCCAACCCGGCGGCATCGATCAGTGCCGTCACCTCCGGCACGCTGAGGGCGTGCGGTAACCGCTCGGGAAGCTTGGGAGGCTGGATATCCGCGGAAGGATCTGTGGGCGTAGCACCCTCCTCAAAAACGAACCGGTGGAATGCGCGCGCGGCCACCATTGCGCGGGCAACACTTGCTGGCGCCATACCTTCCAGATAATCGGCAAAGGACGCCACATCCTCTCGCGTCACCGCACCCGGATCGGTGATACCCCTCGCGCCTAGGTGATCGAGATATTTCCCGAGATCCCTGCTGTAAGCCGCAAGTGTGTTCACCGACAGTGATCGCTCCACACTCAGGTGATTCATGTACTGGCGTGCACTGCGCGAGATCGGCGTGTTTCCTGGGATGTGAGGAATTTTCACCATAGTTACTCCAGTGTAGGCAATTCGGACGATTTCCGCCGCAACGGGCAATGGTTCGGTATTCTAAGACGAGCAGGTCCGGGCCGGCCGGACTTTTCACGAATGCAAAAGGAGCTGCTGCAATGGCGGAGCTTAATTGGACCGAACTTGACCAGCGCGCAGTAGACACGGGGCGCGTGTTGGCTGCCGATGCTGTCCAGAAGGTCGGAAACGGGCATCCTGGCACGGCGATTTCCCTATCGCCGTTGGCATATACACTTTTCCAGAAGGTTATGCGCCACGATCCCTCGGATGATCAGTGGATCGGGCGCGATCGTTTCGTCCTCTCTATCGGACACTCCTCGCTTACCCTGTACAACCAGCTCTTCTTGGCTGGCTATGGGCTCGAGCTTGACGATATCGCATCGCTGCGTACATGGGGCTCCCTCACACCGGGCCATCCCGAGTACAAGCACACCAAGGGCGTAGAAATGACCACCGGCCCGCTGGGTCAGGGCCTGTCCTCCGCTGTTGGCATGGCCATGGCCTCCCGCCGCGAACGCGGATTGTTCGATCCGGAAACACCCAAGGGCGAATCCCCCTTCGATCACTTCGTCTACGTTGTGGGCGGCGAAGGTTGCTTAGAGGAAGGCGTCACCTCCGAAGCCAGCTCGCTAGCCGGAACCCAGCACCTAGGTAACCTCATCTTCATCTGGGACGATAACCGCATTTCAATCGAAGACGATACGGTCATTGCCTTCTCCGAAGATGTTCTGGGCCGCTATGCCGCCTACGGCTGGCACACCCAGCATGTTGACTGGACCAACGGTGGTACCGAATACAGCGAAGATGTGGATGGCCTCTACAACGCCCTCCTCAATGCCCAGAAGGTGACGGATAAGCCGTCCATCATCCGCCTGTCCACGATCATGGCGTGGCCATCGCCCACGAAGCAGGGAACAGGCGCCGCACACGGTTCGGCGCTTGGAGCCGAAGAAGTTGCCAACCTCAAGAAGATTCTCGGCTTCGATCCTGAGGTTGATTTCCCCGCCGATCCCGAGCTTGTTGCACAAACTCGCGCAAATGCCAAGGCCAATGCCGAAGCCGCTCGCGGGCAGTGGGATGAGCAGATGGCCTCATGGCGCGCGGCACACCCGGACCGCGCCGACCTTCTGGATCGCTTGGAGAAGAAGGAGCTGCCAGAGGGTTGGGACGATGCCCTGCCCACCTTCGAGATCGGTTCCTCCCTCGCCACGCGCGCCGCCTCCGGCAAAGTCCTGAGTGCTCTGGCTCCGGTGCTCCCCGAACTCTGGGGTGGCTCCGCCGATCTGGCCGGATCCAACAACACAACGATGGCCGGCGAACCCTCGTTCCTGCCCGCAGATCGCGTATCAGCGGACTTTGACGGTAACGAATACGGCCGCACCCTCCACTTCGGTATCCGCGAACACGGCATGGGTGCCATCGTCAATGGCATCGTCCTGCACGGCCTGACCCGCGCCTACGGCGGCACGTTCTTCGTGTTCGCCGATTACATGCGTGGGGCGGTCCGGTTGTCCGCTGTCATGAACATTCCGTCCGTATTCGTGTGGACTCACGATTCGATCGGTGTTGGCGAGGATGGTCCTACCCATCAGCCCATCGAGCACCTCTGGGCCTACCGCGCCATTCCGCAGCTGGACATTGTTCGCCCGGCAGATGCTAACGAAACGGCAGCCGCGTGGAAGTCCATCATCGAGCGCAATGAGGGCGGCCCCGCGGGCCTCATCCTCTCGCGCCAGAATCTCCCGGTTCTCGAAGGCACCAGCGCCGAGGGCGTTGATAAGGGCGGATACGTGCTTGCCGATTCCCCAACCGGCACCGTTGATGTGCAACTTCTGGCCACCGGATCAGAGGTCTCACTTGCTGTGGACACGCAGAAGGCACTGGCCGAAGAAGGAATCGGGGCACGCGTTGTCTCGCTTCCCTGCCTCGAATGGTTCGAGCAGCAGGATCAGGCCTACCGCGATTCTGTGATCCTTCCCGATGTGAAGGCTCGCGTTTCCGTTGAGGCCGGTACAACCTTCGGGTGGGCCGGTTACGTTGGCGATGCTGGCCGCAGCGTAGGAATCAACCACTTCGGCGCTTCCGCCGCCGGTGGCAAGCTGTTCGAAGAGTTCGGCTTCACTGTGGAGACCGTAGTTTCCGCCGTCAAGGAATCCATCGCCGCCGCGTAGGCATTTGTCAGCTGGACGCCGCACGCCTCTTCATGGGGCGTGCGGCGTCTGCGTATACTGTGTGGGCGCCCAGCGCGCATCAAGGTGTATTTCAAGTAGAGGTGAGACGTGTCCAACCCATTGCGCCAAGGCCGCGATACTAGACTTCAACGAATCGCTGGCCCGTGTGGCATCGTATTGTTTGGAATTACGGGCGATCTGGCTCAGCGCAAGATTCTGCCCGCCCTCTACGATTTGGCCAGCCGCGGCCTGCTTCCCCCGTCCTTCTCCATCATCGGCGTAGCGCGCCGTCACATCGAGAACATCGAAGAGGTTGTGGAGAAATCTATCCGCAACGGTGCGAAGATGCCGGTTACGGATACCACGTTGGGGCAGCTTCTGTCCGGATTTAGTATGGTTGAAGGGCAGTTTGACCACGACGAGACCTATGTTGCGCTCGGCCGGCGCATGCAGGAAATCGATGAGGTACGGGGCACAGGAAGTAACTATGCTTTCTACCTCTCCATTCCTCCTGAGCTGTTCCCAACCGTCCTAGGCGGAATCGGTGATGCAGGCCTTCAATCGGGCCCGGATGGTTCGTGGCGGCGTGTGGTGATCGAAAAGCCATTCGGCCACGATCTTGCCTCCGCACAGGCTCTGGACGAAGTGGTCACTAGGGTGTTCGATCCCGATTGCGTTTTCCGGATCGATCATTACCTTGGCAAAGAAACGGTTCAGAACGTGTTGGCACTCCGATTTGCCAACGAAATCTATGAATCCGTGTGGAATTCCAACCACGTGGATCATGTACAGATCACCATGGCCGAGGATATCGGCATCGGCTCACGCGCCGGATACTACGACGGCATCGGTTCTGCCCGTGATGTCATCCAGAACCATCTTCTCCAACTGCTGGCACTCACCGCGATGGAGGAGCCCAACAGCTTTAGTGCTGAAGCCCTGCGCGTTGAAAAGGAAAAGATCCTTGACGCCACCTCCTTCTATGGGCCCGTCAGCGAATCTGCCGTGCGTGCGCAGTATTCGTCCGGCTGGCAGGGTGGCCAATGGGTGAAGTCCTATCTGGAGGAAGATGGCATCCCAGCAGATTCCATCACCGATACCTACGCGGCCCTCCGGCTTGGGATCCATACGCGGCGCTGGGAGGGCGTGCCGTTCTATCTACGCGCCGGTAAGCGCCTTGGCCGCCGTGTTTCCGAGATTGCCGTGGTGTTCAAATATCCTCCCTTCCTCCCCTTCGATTCCACGGCTGGCATGGGCCACAACACGCTCGTGATTCGGGTGCAGCCACAGGAAGGTATTACCTTCAAGGTGGGGTCCAAGGTTCCCGGATCTGCGATGCGGCTGCGGGACGTCACGATGGATTTCGCCTACGGCCACGCGTTCACCGAGTATGCCCCCGAAGCTTACGAACGGCTGATCCTTGACGTTCTGCTGGGTGATCCGCCGCTCTTCCCTCAGCAGAACGAAATCGAGACCTCGTGGCGGCTGATCGATCAGGCTGTTGAGTACTGGGAATCCCATCCAGAAACACTCGATACGTATGGCCCAGGAACGTGGGGGCCAGAGTGCGCCGATAAGATGCTGGCACGCGATGGCAACGAGTGGCGACGCCCCTGATTTTCAAGGAATACCATGATCATTCACATGAATAACATCTCCTCAACCGCTGTGGGCACCCGCATGGAGGAGCTGCGCGATACCGTTGGTTCCGTGGCTCTGGGGCGCGTCCTCACACTCGTCATCATCGCACAGGATGAAACCGGCGTTCGCGATGGCATGCAGGCTGCGGCTGGCGCCTCGCGCGCCCACCCGTGCCGGATCATCACGCTACTTCCCATCGAATCCGAGGAATCGCGCCTTGACGCTGAGATCCGTGTGGGAGCGGAGGCAGGGCTGTCAGAGATCGCCATACTGCGCTGCTATGGCGGCGCAGCTTCGGATCTCGAAACGGTTCTCTCCCCTCTGATCCTGCCCGATACTCCCATCGTTGCGTGGTGGGTCCAAGAGGTCCCAGCCAATACATCACAAACCTCCGTGGGATCGCTTGCTCAACGCAGGATAACCACCTCACGTTTCCTCGGAGATCCGCTTGAGCACCTGTGCACGATGCGCGATACCTACACAGCTGGCGATACCGATTTGGCGTGGGCGGGGATGACCCTGTGGCGCAATCACCTAGCCGCCATGCTCGACGAGCCTCCCGAGGAACCCGTCACGGGGGTGACAGTGTATGGGGCGGAAGGCCATCCCTCGACCTATCTGCTGGCAGGCTGGCTAGCTTTGCGCTTGCAGGTACCGGTCCGCACTGAGCCGAACGAGGCTACGGTCCTCACTGAGGTATGCCTCCACCGAGAATCGGGAGATCTGCGGCTGGTCCGACCAATCGGATCGGAGATCGCTGACATGGAGCGCCCAGGGCGGCAAACCCAGCGCGTCAACCTTCCGGTCCGCACGTTGGAAACCATGCTCATCGAAGAACTCCGCTCTATGACGGCAGATACCGCCTACGGAGAGGTTCTAGAAAAGGGGCTGGAGCTCCTGGACGTTCCGGAGTTTCGCCGCTAGTTCCTCCTAGCGCTCAAGTACCCAGCCCCGTTCAGCCCGCACCGCAAAGCGGACACTGTCACCTACGGAGCGGGGAGCGCTAGCGTCCCATTCGTGCACAACCAGTGTTCCCACCTCTGTTTCCACCTCGGTCTGGCTCCTGCTTCCAGCGAATGCCGAACCGATCACCTGACCCGTGTCTCCCACAACATCTGCGGCGTGTGGAGCCTTCCTCAGCGTGATGGACTCCGGTGGGAGCACCAGCATCGCCGGGCCGATACGCAGCCCCGGGTGGCATGGAATTTCATACTCCAAGCGGCCCAGCTGAACGCGTGCGTGATGCGAATCGGGGCGGCCCAGCACGATAACGGACAGAATATTCTCCAAGCCCAGAAGGTCGGCGACGAAGCGGGAGGATGGGCGCCGATACACGTTCATAGGAGTATCCAGCTGGACGATTTCCCCTTGGCGCATCACGGCCACTCGATCGGCCATGAGGAAGGCGTCCTCTAAATCATGGGTCACATACACGGCCGCTAGGCGCCCGCGCACCACCTGCGCCTTGACGTCACGGCGGATGTCGCGGCGCAGCGGCGCCTCAACATGCGATAACGGTTCATCCAACAGGAGCACGCGTGGACGCCGCACGAGAGTTTGTGCCAGAGCTACGCGCTGGGACTGACCGCCGGAAAGAGATGCGGGGCGGGTAGCCCCCAAGCCGTTGATGTTCAGGTTGGCCATGGCTATATCGATCAGATCGTTACGCTTGCCCTCTGGCGTCCTCGCATCATCCAGCCCATATCCGATGTTCTCCCGCACGGACAGCCCGGGGAACAGCACGGGGCTCTGGAACACGAGCCCCGTCTCGCGTTCCTCCGGCGGTATACCAGAAACATCAACGGAATCGATGCTCACTGTGCCCCTACTCTGGATGAGTCCAGACAGGGCGTGAAGCAGCGTTGATTTGCCGCATCCCGAGGGACCCACAATCACGAGGACCTCCCCCGGTGCCACCCGGAAGCTCACATCGTGGAGAGTGAAGGTCCCGAGGGTCAGGCTCAGATCCCGCACCGTCAATCCATAGGGCGAGATACTCATGTGTGCCTCCATGCTCGAGAGTTGGAATCGATGATCACATCGAACAGTATGACAACGCCCAGGATGGCTCCACACGTCAGAAGGCCCGTGACCATGGCAAGGGCGAACGCTTCGTCCGATTGGCCGCCCGCGGCAAGCCTCAGGAGCTGGGGTGTGGCCAGCTGAATGCTGCCTGGCTGGACGAAGACCAGCGGGGAAAGGTTGGTCAGCAACGCACCAGTTTCCGTGCACAGGGAGGCGACGACCATCGGGGCAACATAGGGAAAATCAACACTCAAGAGGACCCGTGCAGGGCCGGCACCCAAGTCGCGGGCGGCAGCGGCGGCATCTGTTGTCCGTAAGGAAAGCAATCCGAGCAAAAGAAGAGTCGAGACCGGCGTGCACACAGCAAGCGCCGCAAGAAAGAGTCCAATCCATCCCCCGGCAGCCGATCCCCCGCCAACAACTGCCGGTATCACCACGGTCTCACCCATTCGTACGGGCACCCGGAGAGCTGTTGCATAGACGGCCCCGATAGCTGTGGGCGAGGTGAACAGCATGAAGATCACAAGGAAGATTCCGTAGGATCGCACATGCCCGTGTGCACGGATAATCGCCGTAGACAACACCAATGCGCAGGCGGCTCCCACCGGAACAGCTACGCCGATCAGTATCACGGTGGGGAGAACGGAGGTTGTGGGGACACTCCCATTCTCAGAGGACACGATAGACCCGCCCGCGATGGTCAGAACGATTCCGGCGATCAACACTGTGCTGGCCACAACTGCGGCGCCCGCGGTGGCCTTCACCCACGCCGGAATATTCGAGGAGTGCAGGACATCGGCGATCCGGTTTCGCGAACTCAGGCGTGCCGCCCCGCCATGCCTCCAGAATCGTGCCCGCGTCACCACGAAGGTCATGAGCACGGTTGGCACTAACATGAGGAGCGCAGCACGCACCACGCTGGGGCCAGCGGCACCGGCAGAAACTGCGCGAAACACGTGCGAGGCCAGATGCGATTCGTGGCCACCGTACAACTCGTAGATCCCAGGATCAGAGAAGAGTTGGAACACTCCCCACATCCAGGCGAGAGCCGCGCCCTTGGCCCAGTTCGGTAACACCGTCAGGCGCCACGATGTACGCGTAGGCAGGCCGAGACTACGTGAGAGCATCAGGGTCTCAACATCAATAAAACGCAGTGCCACCGCCTGCCCGAACACGGCTGCCGGAAGCACGATGATGCTCGAGGAAAGCAGGAGGTGCGGGTCTCCTAACCACCGGTCAACGGCATGAGCCACGATGACCGGCGGAAACACGAACGGAATCGCGCAGGCGATGAAAAGAATCCGCCGGGCTCCACGGCCGCACACTGTATAGCCAAACAGCACAATTCCCAGAGCTAGCACCGCAGCAATCAGTGATGAGGCCATGGGCAGCGCGAGTGATCTCAGAGTTAGCCCGATCAGGGCATTCCACGAGGTGACCGGCAACGGCGCTGCAGGGGTTTCACGCCAGGCAAGAACAAAGGGAAACACCACGGCCATGGACACCACAGCTAGGACCGCAACGGGAAGGGCGCGCCTAATAGGTCCCATTGCGTACCTCCGTTGCCCACACCGTGATGAGCTGAGCCCGTACCTGAGCCGCTTGGGACACATCGCCGCCCAGCACGGGCACGGGGAGCACCTCAAGTTCATCGATGAGGTTCGGGGACAAAGCCATCGTGGTATACGATTGCGGGACTTGAGAGGTGGATGCCACTTGCCCCTCGGGGGATACGGCAAAGTTGACGAACTCCCGCCCCGCCTGAACATTGTCAGATCCAGCCAGCAGCCCAACGGCGCCTACTTCATAGCCAGTCCCGTCTTCGGGATAGGCCAGCTCCACGGGGGCACCGGCAGCCCGTTCAGCTTGGCAGTACGGAGCAAACGATATGCCAACTGCTGCGTTACCTCGGCCAACATTGCGCGCCACTGCCGTTCCCGAATCCAAGTAGCCCTGAAGGTTTCGTTCGAGAGACTTCATGTAGGCCACCATGCCCTCAGTTCCGCCCAACCGGGAGTATTGCACCCACAACATGGTGGAGGCGGTGCCCGAAAGCAGCGGGCTAGACATGAGAATTTCATCTTCATAATCGGAACTGAGGAGATCCTCCCATGTTTCCGGTACCTGACTCACCAGTTCGGTGTTCACACAGAAGGAGAGGATTCCGCCGTACACACCGGCCCAATAACCATTGGCATCACGAAGGCTATGAGGAAGCTTCTTCACGGCGGGCAGGTCCCCAATGGGAGAGAGGAGATCCTCCCCAGCAGCCTCCACATACGATTCGGCGGGACCACCTAACCACACATCGAATTCCGGTTGGTCGGCGCTGACTCGGATACGTCCCAGCGCCTCGGAGGTGGGCAGCCGCACGGTGTGAACGGTGATACCCGTTTGCTTTTCGAAGGCTTCGGCCACAGCAAGGCACGATTCCACATTGTTGGAGCAGAGTACCGATAGTTGAGCCTTCGGCGGTTGGGCCCACACGATTCCAGCGACCGCCAGCCCAACCACAACGGTTCCGGCCAACAATCGCTTCACCTGCCCACGGGCCCACCGTGAATGCCACCATGTCACTTTGCTACTCTATCCGCCACGCCCGTAAACGTACGTGAGGGCACCCAGAACGTGGAACTGGGTGCCCTCACATCAATCGGTCAGTGGACTTAGCTTTCCATGGCCTCGGCTTCGGCCGCGCGGTGCTCGATGAGCTTGCGCTCATCCTTACCAACGATGAACATGAAGATCACGGCGATCACACACACGCCCACCATGACACCCCATGTGACATCCCATCCGAAGTTGTGGATGAGAACGCCAACGCCAGTGGAGGCGAGGGTGGCGCCAAGGATGTAACCGAACAGTCCGGTGAATCCGGCGGCTGTTCCCGCAACATTCGTGGGTGAAAGATCGATTGCCTGCAATCCGATCAACATGACAGGACCGTAGATGAGCCCGCCAATGAACGCGATCAGAAGGTAGAACATCCAGATCGGTGCCGTTGCTGGCAGCAGCCAGTAGAAGAGGATCGCAACGCCGGTTCCGGCCAGGAAGAGCATTCCCGCGCCCGAACGCCAGCCCTTGAATACCTTGTCGGATACCCAGCCACACAGGAGGGTACCCACGATGCCAGCCAACTCGAAGATGGCGAAGCCCATGATTCCGTCCGACACTTCTGCGCCGGTGTAATCGCCAAGATAGACCGGGATCCAATTGAGCACGCCGTACCGCAGCGTGTATACGAACACGTTGGTGAGCGCGAGTAGGACAACCACCCGGTTGGTCAGCACGTGCTTGACAACGATCTTGCCCCAGGACATATCGGATAGTTCTTCGTCCGACATCTCCACCTTGGCTGGATCGTGGCGGTATTCCTCGATCGAAGGAAGGCCAACGGCCTCGGGACGGTCGCGAATGAGGAAGAAGGAGATCGCCGCGACAACAAGTGCGATGATCGCCGGGAACCAGAAAGCTGGGCGCCAGTCATCAGGCGATGTGGCCCAATTCTGGAGAGCGAAAGCGGAGGCGATACCAACACCAGCGCCGCCTACGTTGTGGGCGCAGTTCCAAATGGAGGTCTTCCAACCGCGCTCGTTCGTGGAGAACCAGTGTACGAGCACGCGGCCTGATGGAGGCCAGCCCATTCCTTGGAACCAACCGTTGATGAACATCATGGTGGCAAAGAGGCCAACCGATGCAGTAATCACCGGAACAAATGCTACGAGCAGGTTCATGACGGCCGAAAGGGCAAGGCCCAGCGGCAGGAAGTAGCGAGCGTTTGCACGATCGGAGAGCATCGCCATGAAGAACTTCGAGAGTCCGTAGGCGATCAGCACAGCGTTGGCAACAATGCCAATCTGCACGGTGTTCATAATGTCGTGATCATTGAAAATCTGCGACACGATGGACACGTTGTTACGAATCAGATAGAAACCGGCATACCCGAGGAAGATACCCAGAAATACCTGGCCGCGCAGGCGAGGATACTTTGCAGCAGCCTCCTCATCGCTCACGCGCGGTGCGGCGGGTGGTGCTGATAGGAAACCCAGACCGCCCTTCGACTTTGAAGCCATTGTCTTTCCCTTGATGGAACGAATAGTTACAGCTCCATCATGGGCCACCCTCAGTGACAGGCCGCTCAATGTTCGGTCACTGACGGTGACAGCCGTGTTACCTAGGAGGCCACCAGCCGGTAGCCTTTACCCCGCACAGCGTTGACCATAGCCGGGTCTCCCCCAACTTGCTCGAGATGCTTGCGTAGCCGATACACCGCTGTCTTGATCATTTCCCGCCCGCCTACGGTCGCGCTCGTGGCCCAGGCTTCATTCAAGAGTTGCTTCGGGCCAACGATTTCCCCTTCGTGTTCGGCCAGAGTTGCCAACACGCGGAACTCGGTAGCACCAAGATCGATCCGTTGGCCGTTCCACCACGCCCGCTCACTGCGCAGCTCCAGCCGCAGCTGGCCACACACCACAACGTCATCGGCCCCTTGCGTTCCGCCCATCGTCCGGCGAAGAACGGCCTGTGCCCGCAATGCGAGCTCACGCGGGCTGAAGGGCTTGGACACGTAATCGTCAGCTCCCGCCTCCAACCCCCGGATCCTGTCCTTTTCGTTGGCCAACGCCGTCAGAAGGATAATGGGCACATCGTCTCCACCCGCCCGGATACGCTGAGTCAGCTCAAAGCCGGTCATGTCCGGCAACATGACGTCCAGAATGACGATGTCCACGGCATGGTGCTGTAGAAGCTCCCACGCCTGGTGGCCATTCGTGGCTGACATGGCATCAAAATCATTGGTTTCAAAGGCAAAGGTGACGATTGACACCATCTGTGGCTCATCGTCCACTACCAGCACCGTGGGCTTCATCTATCCTCCTCAGATACGTGATCGGGGCCGGGCACGTGCTCAGGTAGCTGCACAACGATCGCCGTTCCCCTGCCCACGTCCGTATCCACCATCACGCGCCCGCCGAGTGATACAGCGATCCGCTTGACCACCATCATGCCGAGGCCGCTTCCTGGCCTGCGGGTAGAGCCGGTAGAAAAGGGGGCGAACAGCGCCTCAAGATCCGTGTCTGTCATTCCGGAGCCGTCATCGATCACGGAAATAGTGCAGCCGCCTTCGGAGCTGGCCCGCACTGAGATCGTGATGGCCGAATCCGGCCCGGCGTGCCGCGCCGCGTTGTTCACAAGGTTCCAGACCATCTGGCGGACTTGGTTCTCATCGGTCACGATGGGAATGAGGCCGCCTGAGGCTTCCACGCGTATTGGCGTGCCCAGAATGCGGCGGACCTCGCGCGCGCAGCCGGAGACGACCGCCCGAATGTCCACAAGTTCCATACGTGTTTGGATTCCGCCAGATTCGAACTTTGCGGCTGTCAGCATGTTTTCCGCCATGTCGATCACCAGCTGGGTGTTATCGGCAATCGTGGTGACAAACGTGGCTTGGATGGGGGTAAGCGGACCGGGAGTTTCCTCGGCTAAGAGTTCGGCGGCCCCGCGCACAAGAGCAAGTGGTGTGCGGATCTCGTGTGACACAACAGCCGGCTGGCGATCCAGCATGTCCACTCGCGCGGCAAGCTGGGCCTGCCTACGCCGGGCGCGCACAAGCTGAACGGTGAGTACCGCACAGCACAGAGCTGCTATCGCCGCAACTATCCAGCCCGCCCACACGGTGACACGTGCTTAAGCGAACTTGGTGGCAAGCCCAATGAGCACCACAACGATGGCCCATACGATGGCTACGCCCACGGTGATACGGTTCAGGTTCCGCTCGGCCACGCCAGAAGAACGCATGGATGTGGAGATGCCGCCTCCGAACATATCGGAGATTCCGCCGCCCTTGCCCTTATGTAGCAGGATGGAGAGGACGAGCAGCAAGCTGGTGATCACCAGCAGGACTTGGCAGACGATAAGCAGAACTTGCACGAGTTTCCTTTGATAATGCGAACGGCACTCAGTGTACAGGACGCGCGGGCCACCAAAAGCTGGCAGCCCGCGCGTCCTGTTGTGACTTACTTGAGGAAAGTGACGATCTTCGAGAATTCGTCAGCCTTCAGGCTGGCCCCGCCAACAAGCGCGCCGTCAACATCTGGCTGACCCATGATGTCACGCACGTTGCTGGACTTGACCGAACCGCCATACTGAATGCGAACAGCATCCGCCACGCCCTGATCGTACAGTTCAGCGATGCGAACGCGAATGGCGCCGCACACTTCCTGAGCGTCCTCGGGTGTTGCAACTTCTCCGGTGCCGATGGCCCAGATGGGCTCATAGGCGATCACGGATTTGGCCACCTCTTCGGCGCTGAGTCCGGCCAACATCGCGTTGATCTGGCCTACAACGTATTCCACGTGTGTCCCAGCCTTGCGAATCTCCAGAGCTTCGCCACAGCACATGATCGGGATGATGCCAGCGTCCAGTACCTTCTTGGCCTTGGCACCAACCAGTTCGTTGGATTCGCCGTGGTATTCGCGGCGCTCAGAGTGGCCCACTACTACGTAGCTGCAGCCCAGCTTCGTCAGCATTCCCGTTGAGATTTCGCCTGTGTAGGCGCCCTCATCGTGAGTGGAGACGTCCTGAGCGCCGTAGCTGATGGGGAGATCATCGGCATCAACGACGGTTTGAACCGTGCGGATATCGGTGAACGGAGGAACAACAACCACTTCGGTGGCTGCGTAATCGTGCCCGAGATCCTTCAGTGTAAGCGCGAGCTTTTGTACTAGATGATTAGCCTCGAGGTGATCGAGATTCATCTTCCAGTTACCCGCCATGATTGGGGTACGTGCCATTTTTCAGTCCTCCAGAACTGCGATTCCAGGAAGCTCCTTGCCCTCGAGGAATTCGAGGGAGGCGCCACCACCGGTTGAAATGTGCGAGAACTTCGATTCATCGAAGCCAAGGTTGCGAACTGCGGCAGCTGAATCTCCACCGCCCACGATGGAGAAGCCATCTCCATCTTCGAGAGCCTGTGCAACGGCCTTCGTTCCTGCGGCGAACGCTTCAAATTCGAACACACCCATCGGGCCGTTCCAGACGATCGTTTGAGAATCGGCGATAGCGCCCGCATAGGCAGCGCCGGATTCTGGTCCGATATCCAGTCCCATCTGGTCCGCGGGGATTGAGTCCGCACTCACCACGGTAGCCGGGGAATCCGCTTTGAATTCAGGGGCGACGACGACGTCCGTTGGCAGCATCAGCTCAACACCGTTCGCCTTGGCGCGCTCAATGTAGGAGCCGGCAGTCTCTACCTGATCTGCTTCTAGGAGCGAGGAGCCGATCTCATATCCCTGAGCCTTGAGGAAGGTGAAGGCCATGCCGCCACCAATGAGGAGACGGTTGGCCTTATCGAGCAAATTATCGATCACGCCAATCTTGTCCGAGACCTTCGAGCCACCGAGTACAACGGTGTAGGGGCGATCCGGGCTCTGGGTGGCCTTGGACAAGGAATCGATTTCCTTGAACACAAGCTCGCCAGCGGCGGAGGGAAGAAGCTTCGCGATGTCGTATACCGAGGCCTGCTTGCGGTGAACAACACCGAAGCCGTCGGATACGAACGCATCGGCCAGAGCTGCGTATTCGGCAGCTAGTGCCTCGCGATCAGCATCAACCTTGGAATCCTCGCGCTTGTCGAATCGGACGTTCTCCAGGAGGAGTACCTGCCCGTTCTCTAGCGCGGCGGCGCGGGAGGTAGCGTCCTCACCAACGGTATCGCCAGCAAGTGTCACCTCTTGGCCCAGCAGCTCGCTCAGCCGAGCAGCGACGGGTGCTAGGGAGAACTCCGGCTTGACCTGACCCTTCGGGCGGCCCAAATGAGCTGACACAATCACCTTGGCGCCGGCATTCACCAGCCGGTTGAGGGTGGGCAGGGCGGCGCGAATACGGCCATCGTCAGTGATGTTGCGATCGGCATCCAGCGGAACGTTAAAATCCGAGCGGACGAAAACCTTCTTGCCGGAAAGATCACCGAGTGAATCAATAGTGCGCATGTAGTTTCCTTTCGAAAATAGGTGCCCGCACACTGAGTGTGCGGGCACCTATCGAATTCACGAAGCTCAGAGCTTCGAGGCCACGAGCTCGGTCAGATCGACGAGGCGGTTAGAGTAACCCCACTCGTTGTCATACCAAGAAAGGACCTTGACGAGGCGTCCAACAACCTTCGTCTCGGTTGCATCGAAGATCGAGGAATGAGGATCGCCCACGATATCCGTGGAAACAATCGGATCCTCGGTGTACTTGAGAATGCCCTTGAGCGGACCCTCAGCGGCGGCCTTCACCGCAGCCTGAATCTCCTCAACCGTCAGATCCTTGGAGGCCTCGAACGTGAGGTCCGTCAGGGAGCCGGTGGGGGTGGGAACGCGAACGGCGAGGCCGTCGAACTTGCCCTTGAGCTCTGGGATCACCAGAGCAACAGCCTGAGCCGCACCAGTCTTGGTGGGGATCATGTTGAGGGCAGCTGCGCGTGCACGGCGGAGATCCGAATGAGGAGCATCCTGCAGGCGCTGATCGCCGGTGTAGGCATGGATGGTGGTCATGATGCCACGCTCGATGCCGAACTCATCGTTCAGGACCTTTGCCAACGGCGCCAAGCAGTTCGTGGTGCAGGAGGCATTGGAGATGATGTTCTGGGTGGCAGAATCGTAATCCTGCTCGTTCACGCCGATAACGAAGGTGCCGTCCTCATTCTTTGCCGGAGCAGAGATGACAACCTTCTTGGCGCCACCATCAAGGTGGGCCTTGGCCTTCGTGGCATCCGTGAAGAAGCCAGTGGACTCAACAACGATATCTACGCCGAGTTCGCCCCAAGGAAGATCAGCAGGGTTGCGCTCAGCGAGCACCTTGATTACCTTGCCATCAACCGTGATCGATCCATCGCCAGCAGCAACTTCACCCGGGAAGCGGCCCATGATCGAATCGTACTTGAGCAAGTGTGCGAGGGTCTTGGTATCGGTGAGATCGTTTACTGCAACAACGTCAAGATCAGCGCCCTGCTCTTTGAGGGCACGGAAGAAGTTGCGTCCGATGCGGCCAAAACCGTTAATTCCAACGCGAATGGTCACTCTATTCCTCCTAGTGTGCATGCACACGTCTGGTTTCACGAGCGGTTAGGCCCGTCCGTACCGAACCCTTTCGTTCGGTCATCGGTCCTTAGTCTAACCGTTTCAGCGATTATGTGTTGGGCGAGAAGTCCCCTGTTTTTCTTTTCACTTTTAGCGTATGTTCCCTCAGCCCCTGTCAATTCCGCGTTCGGCTGCGTCCACGGCTGCCAACGTTCCCGGGATGCCCAGCTCGCTGGCGCGGCGATCGGCCATGGTATTGAGCCGGCGCAGGCGTCCGGCCACGGCATCCTTGGTAGCTGGCGGATTGAGCCGCTCCCCCAAGAGGTTCAGCGAATCCTCCGGGTACTTCATCCGGAACTCGCCAGCCTCGCGCAGGTTGTCCGGAACATCCTCGCCGAGAATCTCAAAGGCACGCTTGACCCGAATCACCGCCACTACCGCCGCGTCAGCCGAACGGCGCATGTTCGCATCATCGAAGTTAGCAAGGCGGTTGGCTGATCCGTGAACCTCGCGTTCAACGCGCAGCTCTTCCCATTTGATCACCGAATCGTTTGCGCCCATACGCGCCAGCATCTGTGAAATCGCATCGCCTTCGCGTATATCCACGCGGTGGGCACCACGCGATTCGCGGGCGCGGTACGGGATCTCCATTCTGCGGGCAAGGCCGCCGATTGCGTACGAGGCCTCAAGAGAAGGGCACACAAGCTCGAGCGACGCGTTGCGCCCAGGTTCCATCAGGGATCCGCGGGCGAGGAAGGCGCCACGCCACGCGGAAGCAGCATCTGCCTTGCTCCCGCCAATGACTGACGGGGGTAGGCCGCGCACGGGACGCCCATAGGAATCGAGGAGCCCGAGCCTGCGCGCGATACGTTCACCATCGCGCGCCACTCGCACGAGGTAATGGTTTCCCTGCCGCATGGATGTGGACACGGCAACAAGCTCAGGTTCCACGTTCCACAGCTGCTTAACGAGTTCCCACAAGTGGCGGGCGCTCGCAGCGTGGCCCAGCTCCGCCTGTACGCTGACGCGCCCAGAGTTGATATTCAAACCTCCGCCGAAGCGGAACATCGCGCTCGCTTCTGCAGTTGCGCTGGATACGATCCGAGGACGAACCGCAGCAAGCTCATCTTTGACAAATTGGGTTAGGGCCGGCATTGAGCTTCTCTCTAGGACTTACACTTCTTCGAAGGCATCACGGTAGGCGGCGGCGAATCGAAGGGTATCGTGCCGCGGCGAGTCATCATTCATTCTAACGTGACGCACCAGCAATGTGGCGCCGCATTCCGCGGCCTCACGCTCAATCTCACTACGATCATCGATGACATCCGGATCGATGATGATGACGTCTAGGCCCAGATCCGGCGCATGATCGCGGAAAGACCGGATGTGTTCGCCAACCGTCAGCCCTCGAGTTTCCTTCTCAGAGCGCAGGTTCAGCGCAAGTACGCGCTTCGCCTTGGTCTCACACAGGGCCTTGTACAGATCGGGAACTAACAGATGGGGAAGAATTGACGTGTACCACGATCCCGGGCCAAGCATGACCCAATCGGCTTCACGGACTGCGTCCAGAGCCTCCGGCTGAGCTGGCGGGTTCTCCGGCAGCAGCCGGATGTGATCTACGTGGCCCAACGTTGTGGCAACGGCAACTTGGCCGCGAACTGTTTCGCAGCTTCCATCCTCCGTCACATCAGCTTCGATCTTCAACGGCGTTGATGACATGGGAAGAACACGGCCCCGAATCTCAAGAAGCTGGCCCACCCATTCGAGCGCTGGCACCGTGCCGCCCAGCTGTTCCCAGAGCGCCACGATCAGGAGATTTCCTAGCGCGTGCCCGTCAAGCGGGCCATTCGATGTGAAGCGATGCTGCAAAACGTCACGCCACGTTTGCCCCCATTCGGAATCATCACACAGAGCGGACAGCGCCATGCGAAGATCCCCTGGAGGTAACAGCCCGAATTCCTCACGGAGCCGGCCAGATGAGCCACCATCGTCCGCAACGGTGACCACCGCCGTGATGTTATCGGTGAGAAGCCTCAGGGCGGACAAACTGGCGTAGAGCCCATGGCCTCCACCCAGTGCGACTACTTGTGGCCCACGTGCTCCACGGCCCGGCATTTATTCCCTCCCTAGATCGCGATGCAAGGTCCGAACTGTCCGGCCCCTCTTTCGCAGCTCCTCCGATATGGCTTCGGCGATCGCAACAGATCGGTGCTTGCCACCGGTGCATCCGATGGCAATGGTGACAAACGGCTTCAGCTCGCGTGAATACCCGTCAAGTATGGATGCCATCAGCTCGCTGTAGCCGGCAACGAACTGCGCAGCGCCCTTTTGCTCAAGAACGAAATCAGCAACCGCCTGATCATGGCCGGACAGGTGGCGCAATTCGCTCACCCAGTACGGATTGGGCAGGAAGCGCACATCGGCCACATTATCGGCGTCCAGCGGCAGGCCGTACTTGAAGCCGAAGGACATGACGGTCACCTGGAGATCGGTGGGCGATTCATCCTTGACGAGGTGGCGAATCCTGCGTGACAGATCGTGAACTGACAGCTTCGAGGTATCGATGATCGTATCTGCGCGATCCTTCAGGCCCTTGAGCTGGCGGCGCTCCTCATGGATCCCGTCCAGTAGGCGGCCATCGCCCTGCAAGGGATGTGGCCGGCGCACGGATTCGAAACGGCGGACCAATTCGTCGTCGTCACAATCCAAGAACAGGAGGCGATATCCAAGCCCGCCTTCGCGCAACTGGTCAAGCGTCACGCTCAACTCGGAAAACTCGCGCGAACGAACGTCCACAACGGCTGCCAAGCGCTTCACTCCACCATCTGGGGTCATCAACCCTGCGAGGGCGCGCAGAAAACGGGGAGGAATATTATCGACAACGTACCAATCCAGATCCTCGAGCGTTGCAGCAGCGCGCGTACGCCCGGCACCGGACATGCCCGTGATCACAAGGATCTCTGGGAGTTCTGTGGGCGGCAAGGAGGCTTCGGCGTCCTGCTGAGAAATGCCCAGCGGAATCTTGCCCGTATCGTTGATATCGCTCATACCCACCATCTTGCCATACGGGTGGCGCCCGTCACCTATCCGATTCCGCTTCGGGAGCAAGTGCTTGGGAAATGGTGGCAGCCAACGCTGGGCCGATGCCGGGAGCGTTTTGGAGCTCCTGAGAAGTTGCAGCTCGAATCTTCGCAACGGAGCCGAAGTACTTGAGGAGAGCCTTCTGTTTGGCCGGCCCCAAACCAGAAATGGAGTCCAAAGCCGATCGGGTCATGGCTTGGCCACGCTTCTTGCGGTGGAAGGTAATGGCGAAGCGATGGGACTCATCACGCAGCTGCTGGAGAAGCCGGAGCGCAGGAGATGTGCGGGGGAAGATCACGGGGAACGCCTCCCCCGGAACCCACACCTCCTCGAGACGCTTCGCCAAGCCCACAATCTTGACATCCGCCCCCAACTCATCCACCACGCGCTGGGCCGCGTTGACTTGAGGAAGGCCGCCATCCACAACCAAGAGATCCGGCCGATATGCGAATCGCCGCGGCGCACCCGTGGACTGTCCCGACCCCTCGAGCGCAGCCTCAGTTGGCTCATCTTCCGCGCCGCCTGCATCATCCCCAGCCGCACCGGACACGAGCCGCGCAAGCCGCCGGCGCAGGACCTCGTCCATCGCTGCCGTATCGTCTGGAACACCGTTGCCATCCGGGCCGCGCACGATGAAGTGGCGATAATCCGCCTTCTTGGATAGCCCATCTTCAAACACCACCATGGAGCCCACCTGCTGGTGGCCTTGGGTGTGAGAGATGTCGTAACACTCGATCCGCAGCGGTGCGCGGTCAAGTTCCAATCCCTCGCGCAACTCTTCCAACGCCTGAGAGCGCACCGTAATATCGGCGGCGCGCGCCATCTTGTGGCGCTGGAGTGCTTGAACGGCGTTCTCGTGAACGGTTTCCGCCAAGTGTGCCTTGTTCCCGCGCCGAGGCACCTTAAGGTGAACGGGGCGGTCCCCGCGCCGGTTCCTCAGCCACAGCTCCACCTGAGCCTGATCCTCCGGGAGTTCAGGAACCCAGATCTGGCTGGGGATGGCGTCCGTTCGAGTGTGCTTGCGATCGTCAATGGCCGTGGATTCGGCGCGGCGTGGATCCACCGCATCGTAATCGCGATCTCCATACACTTGGAGCAGCAGTTCGGCAACGATCTCCGCATTGCTCATCCCGCCGATCTGCTCGGACACCCAGCCGCGCTGGCCACGGATGCGCCCGCCGCGCACGAAAAACACTTGAACGGAAGCTTCCAGTTCATCCGATTCCAGACCGAAAATATCCGCGTCAAGATTTTCATCGAACACCACCACGTTGCGTTCGCCGGCTGCCTCAAGGGCCGATACCTCATCGCGTAGGCGGGCGGCCCGTTCAAACTCTTCGCGCGTGGCCGCATCCATCATCTCTTTCTTGCGCGCACGGATAATTCCCGATGTGTCGCCCTCCAGAAAATCGACGATCTCAAGTGCCGTCTCACGGTGCTGTTCCGGGCCAATCCGGCCCACACACGGCGCGGTACATTTTCCGATATAGCCGAACAGGCACGGCCTGCCAGCCCGCTCAGCCTGATTGAACTGACCCTTGGTGCACGAACGCATGGGAAAGGCCGTCAAAATGTTGTCCAGCGTTTCGCGGATTGCCCAGACCTTGGTATAGGGACCGAAGTATCTGGTTCCCGCCCTGTGCTTCTCGCGGGTGATCCACACCCGTGGATACTTCTCGCCCAATGAGATCGCCAAGTAGGGATAGGACTTGTTATCGCGGAACACCACGTTGAACCGTGGCTCGAACTCCTTGATCCACGAATACTCGAGGGTCAGGGCTTCAACCTCAGAGCCCACCACCACCCATTCCACACGGCTGGCGGTATGAACCATCTGACGGATGCGCGGGGAAAGCCCGCGTTCATCCTGAAAGTAGTTCGCCAATCTGGCACGAAGGCTCTTCGCCTTGCCAACGTACAACACGCGGCCCTCGTGATCGCGGAAACGGTAGACACCCGGCTGGGCCGGGATACTTCCCGGAGCCGGGCGATAACTTGCCGGATCTGCCATGGTTAACCTGCGTGAACCAGCGGTGCGAGGAACTGGCCGGTGAACGATTCCTTGTTGGTTGCCACCTGCTCAGGGGTTCCTTCTGCCACAACCATGCCTCCTCCGGCACCGCCTTCTGGACCCATATCAATGATCCAGTCCGCAGACTTGATGACATCCAGATTGTGTTCGATCACAATCACGGTATTACCTTTATCTGCCAGCGATTGCAGCACTTGAAGTAGCTTACGGACATCTTCAAAGTGTAGACCCGTGGTGGGCTCATCGAGAATATAGACGGTCTTTCCCGCCGATCGGCGGTGCAGCTCAGACGCCAACTTCACGCGCTGGGCCTCGCCTCCAGAAAGCGTTGTGGCCGCCTGTCCCAGATGCACGTACCCGAGGCCAACGGATTCCAGAGTCTTGAGATAACGGGTGATCGATTGAATCGGATCGAAGAACTCGCTGGCCTCGTGGATCGTCATGTTCAGCACGTCAGAAACCGACTTGCCGCGGTACTTCACTTCGAGGGTTTCGCGGTTGTAACGCGCTCCGTGGCATACCTCGCACGGCACATATACGTCCGGCAGGAAGTTCATTTCGATCTTGAGCGTGCCATCGCCCTTGCACGCCTCACAGCGCCCGCCCTTCACGTTAAAGGAGAAGCGGCCCGGCCCGTAGCCGCGAACCTTCGCCTCCTGAGTCTGGGCGAAAAGCGTCCTGATCTTGTCCCACACCCCCGTATAGGTTGCCGGATTCGAACGTGGAGTGCGCCCGATCGGTGATTGATCAACGTGCACGACCTTGTCTAAATCATCCGCACCGGTGACCGCCTTGTGGCGCCCGGGAACCCCGTGGGCACCATTCAGCTGGTTGGCCAACGCCTGATACAAGATCTGATTAACCAACGTGGACTTGCCCGATCCGGACACTCCCGTGACCGCAATCATGCACGAGAGCGGAAAATCCACCGTGACGTTATCGAGATTGTTTTCCCGGGCGCCACTCACCCGGATCTTCTTCTTCGGATCGATGGCTCGCCGCTCGGGCGGCAAGGGGATCTGGCGCTGACCAGATAGGTACTGTCCGGTGACCGAGCGATCGTTGGTGAGGATTCCCTCCACTGGTCCCGAGTACACGACTTCGCCGCCGAGTTCGCCCGCACCAGGACCGATATCTACCAGCCAGTCCGCCATGCGGATGGTCTCCTCATCGTGTTCCACCACGATCAGGGTGTTGCCGAGATCCCTCAGCTTGGTGAGTGTGGCAATGAGGCGAGCGTTATCACGCTGATGGAGGCCGATCGAGGGTTCGTCCAGTACATAGAGGACGCCCACGAGCCCCGAACCAATCTGGGTGGCCAATCGAATCCGCTGCGCTTCGCCACCGGAAAGAGTGGCCGCTCCACGCGAGAGCGTGAGGTAGGTGAGCCCCACGTCCACCAAGAACCCGAGCCGTAGCTGCACCTCCCGCAAAACCTGCGCAGCGATAGCGGCCTGACGTGAATCGAGAGTGAGATCATCGAGGAAGTCCTTGGCCTCTGAGATCGAGAGCTCACACAACTCGTGAATGTTCTTGCCGTCCAGCCGAACCGCCAGCACCTCCGGACGCAACCGCGCTCCGTGACACACAGGGCACGCCACCTGACGCATGTAGCCCTCGTAGCGCTCCCGAGACCAAGAAGATTCCGTTTCATCGTGCTTGCGCATGACGTAGTGAAGAACTCCTTCGAAGCCAGAGGAGTAGATGCGCTCCTTGCCCCACCGGTTCCGGTACTTGACCTTTACCTTGTAGTCCTTGCCGCGCAGGATCGCGTTTTTCGCTGCCTTAGGCAGATCCTCCCACGGTGTATCCACCGTGAAGTCCAGCTCCTCACCGAGTGCCTCAAGCTGGCGGGTGAAGAAATCCTGATGGCTGGTCCACGGTTTGATCGCACCATCGGCCAGTGTCAGTTCCTCATCTGGCACCACGAGATCCGGGTCAACCTCAAGACGCGATCCGATTCCATCACACTCGGGGCAAGCACCGTAGGGAGCATTGAAGGAGAAGGTTCGCGGCTCGATCTCCTCAAGAGAAAGCGGATGATCGTTTGGGCATGCCCGCTTCTCCGAATACCGCCGGAGGCGTTCAGGATCATTGTCCTCACGGTCCACAAACTCGATCACCACGATGCCATCAGCCAACCGAAGGGCAGTTTCGATTGAATCTGTCAGACGGGTGCGGATGCCATCGCGGGAGACGAGGCGGTCCACGACAACATCGATGTTATGCCGAAGCTTCTTTTCCAGCTTGGGAGGGTTATCCAAGCGCACCAACTCGCCATCAACACGCGCGCGCGTGTACCCCTGAGCGGCTAGATCATCGAATACGTCCTGATATTCTCCCTTGCGCCCGCGCAGCACCGGAGCGAGCACCTGAAAACGTGTGCCCTCTTCGAACTGCTCGATGCTATCCACGATCTGTTCGGCGCTTTGCGCCTGAATGCGCTCGCCACACACCGGGCAAAACTGCTCCCCTGCCCGGGCGTACAGCAATCGAAGGTAGTCATACACCTCGGTCACGGTTCCCACCGTGGATCGGGGATTACGATTCGTGGATTTCTGATCGATCGAGACGGCTGGTGAGAGTCCCTCAATGAAATCCACATCCGGCTTATCCATCTGGCCAAGGAACTGACGCGCATACGAACTCAAGGATTCGACATAACGGCGCTGGCCCTCAGCAAAAATGGTATCGAAGGCCAAGGATGACTTGCCGGAACCGGACAGACCCGTGAACACAATCATCTTGTCACGGGGAAGCTCGATGGAAACGTCCTGAAGATTATGTTCCCGGGCGCCTTGTACTTGGATCAGATCACTCACATCGAGAATCATACACCGATGGAACAACTGTTCGATGCCTGACGCCTTGTGTTTTGCTACGGGCATGCCACGGTGTGACGGACTAGGCTATCTGCATGAGCATTATCGCAGTGAACTACGAATACGACGCAACGAAGCTTCCCGAACTGGCCGAACATCGGCCAGAACACCGCACGTTCCTAGGATCGCTTCGTGACGAGGGAACGCTTTTGGCCTCGGGTCCCCTTGGCACAAACGGCGCGCTGATCATCCTCGAGGTTGCGGACAAGGCGGCGGCCCTGTCCGTCCTCGAATCCGATCCGCTGTACATCAACGGCATCGTCGAGACCCGCGTGGCACGCACCTGGAATCCCGTACTTGGCCCCTGGAACTAACCTGCCCAAGGAAGCTTGGCTCCGCCGTCGGCGTCCTTAATTCTTCTTTCGCCGCTTACTACCCCACATCGACGCGACAACCGTGACGATGATCGTGCCAACAATGACGATGAGTGAGGCGACGATGTCTGGCTCCGGAATGAACGTGAGAATCTCGTACCCGTGGAAGGCGTGCAGCACGAGCTTGACGGCGATGAAGCCCAGGATGAAGGCCAAGCCGTAGTGAAGGTAGAGCAACTTATCCAGTAGGCCATCGATCAGGAAGAACAGCTGGCGCAGGCCCAAGAGGGCGAACGCGTTCGCCGAGAACACGATGAACGGTTCCTTCGTGAGGCCGTAAACCGCAGGAATCGAATCGAGGGCGAACATGAGATCGATCGATCCGATGGCAATGATGCACAGGAGAAGCGGAGTCATCCACGTCTTCTTCTGGCGGCGCACGATGAGCTTTTGGCCCACGTAGCCGTCCGTCACCTTGAAGTGATTCATGGCGAAGCGCGTGATGGCGTTCGGCTCAAATTCTTCCTGCTCCAGAGCCCCGGGTTCTTGGACGCCTTCCATGACCTGCTTGATTGCGGTGTAGAGAAGGAAAGCCCCGAATATAAAGAACACCCAGACGAACCGTTCGATGATCGCCGCGCCAACAAGAATGAACACGAGGCGCATGAGCAGCGCCATGACGATTCCGTACAACAGAACCTTCTGCTGGTACTTACGGGGGACGCGGAAGGAGGCGATGATGATGATAAAGACGAAGATGTTGTCTAGCGACAGAGCCTTCTCCGTCAGCCAACCGGCGTAATACTCTCCCGCGAACGTGCCGCCGTGGCGAGCGTAAAGAACGCCGCCGTAAACCAAGGCAAGAACGATGTAGATCGTGGACCAAATGGCCGATTCCTTGAGAGTGGGTTCATGCACTTTGCGCACGTGGCCAAACAGATCAAAGAGAATAAGGCCCACGATAATGATGGCAAGTGCGCCCCACTCCCATGGGTGTACCACCATCTGCCCCGCGCTTGAGGCGGCCATAGGAACTGTCACGATAAACCTCCGGTTCGAGAATGGATCCGAAGGTCTCTTCCCACCATCGCTGGTATCGATCCGGACGCGAGTCGTGATGACGAACCGATGTTAGTTGGGAATACTCCCCTTCAGCGCTAAATTCTAGGGCACGGCGGACGGAAAAAGAGGAGGCCGGAGCGTGCCACGCCTCACAGGCTACTTTTGCGCCTGCTGTGAATGCCAGAGCTCGCTCTTCAAACCTTTGATTTCATCGCGATATCTGGCCGCCAGCTCAAACTGGAGCTGTTCTGCGGCGGCATGCATCTGCTCTGTGAGATCCTCAATGAGGGACGTGAGATCGCGCGCACCCTCCTCACGGGCCTCGGTCCGGACATTCGGGGCGTGACCCTTCGCGTGTTCGGGCTCACTGCGATATCCGCCTTCCAGCAGCTCGCGCGTATCGATATCCTCGCGGGCCAGCATGTCCGTTACGTCCGCGATCTTCTTTCGCAGAGGCTGGGGGTCAAGGCCCCGCTCCTCGTTGTAGGCTATCTGCTTGGCACGGCGGCGGTTCGTTTCATCGATTGCCTCGCGCATGTTGGGCGTGATCGTGTCCGCAAACATGTGCACTTGCCCCGATACGTTACGTGCGGCGCGGCCGATCGTCTGGATAAGCGATGTGGTGGAGCGTAGGAAGCCCTGCTTATCGGCGTCGAGGATGGCCACGAGTGAGACTTCGGGCAAGTCCAATCCCTCGCGCAGGAGGTTGATTCCCACGAGTACATCGAACTTGCCGAGGCGAAGCTCGCGCAGGAGTTCCACGCGGCGCAAAGTGTCCACATCCGAATGGAGGTATTCCACCTTGACCCCGCGATCAGCTAGGTAATCGGTGAGGTCCTCCGCCATCTTCTTCGTCAGGGTGGTGACGAGGGAGCGCTCGCCCCGTTCGGCTCGGCTGCGCACCTCCTCCAGCAGATCGTCAATCTGGCCCTCGGTGGGCTTAACGATGATCTCCGGATCCACGAGGCCCGTTGGACGAATGATCTGTTCCACCACTCCGTCGGACTGCGCCAGCTCATACTTGCCCGGCGTTGCCGAGAGATAGACGGTCTGGCCAATGCGCTCCAAGAATTCGTCCCACTTCAGCGGACGGTTGTCCATGGCGGACGGTAGGCGGAACCCGTATTCCACTAGTGTGCGCTTACGGGACATATCGCCCTCATACATCGCGCCGATCTGCGGGACCGTCACATGCGATTCGTCCAGAATCAACACGAAATCATCCGGGAAGTAGTCCAGGAGTGTGTTGGGCGCGGTGCCGGGTCCGCGCCCGTCAATGTGGCGCGAATAGTTTTCGATGCCAGCGCAGCTTCCAATGTTGCGCATCATCTCCACATCGTAGGTAGTGCGCATTTCAAGGCGCTGGGCCTCAAGGAGCTTATCCTGTTTCCGGAGCTCATCGAGGCGCGTGGCGAGTTCCGCTTCAATACTTTCGATGGCGTGGTTCATGCGCTCCGGCCCGGCAACGTAGTGCGAGGCGGGGAAGATATGCGCCGTGTCCGTTTCCCTGATGACGTTGCCGGTGAGTGGGTGGAGCAGGGTGATGGATTCGACCTCATCGCCGAAGAACTCAATGCGGA
The DNA here is from genome assembly GCF_052089425.1 of Ancrocorticia sp. Classification (NCBI taxonomy): domain Bacteria; kingdom Bacillati; phylum Actinomycetota; class Actinomycetes; order Actinomycetales; family Actinomycetaceae; genus Ancrocorticia; species Ancrocorticia sp. The sequence continues at coordinate 41,944 of NZ_JBQCZW010000007.1, forward strand.
TGGCCAGCTCCTCATACACCGGGATGATCTCCACCGTGTCACCGCGTACACGGAAGGTGCCGCGCGTGAAAGCGATATCGTTGCGGGTGTATTGCATCCCCACAAACTTGCGCAGGAGTTCGTCACGATCGAGGGTTTGGCCCACCTGAAGCTGGACCATTCGATCCACGTACTCCTGCGGCGTTCCCAAGCCGTAGATGCACGAAACGGAGGCTACGACGACCGTGTCGCGCCGTGTCAGCAGGTTGTTCGTAGCCGAATGGCGCAGCCGCTCCACCTCATCATTGATGGAAGAATCCTTTTCGATGAAGGTATCCGTTTGGGGAACGTAGGCCTCAGGCTGGTAGTAATCGTAATAGGACACGAAATACTCCACGGCATTCTTCGGCAGGAGCTCACGGAATTCGGCAGCCATTTGGGCGGCGAGGGTCTTGTTCGGTTCGATGATGAGGGTGGGGCGCTGAATTTGCTCGATCAGCCATGCCGTCGTGGCGGATTTTCCGGTGCCAGTAGCACCCAGAAGCACCACGTCTTTCTCCCCCGCGTTGATGCGCTCAGTCAGTTCGGCAATGGCCTGCGGCTGATCTCCAGCGGGCGTGTAATCGGAGATCACATCAAATGGAGCAACGGAGCGGGTCAGTTCAGTTACAGGGCGCATGGGTGTAACGCTACTCCGTTCGCGCAGGCGGGTCAGGCGGGTGACGCGTGGTAATTTTCGCCTGCCGCGCAATAGCATGCTTCGGTGAAGGCTTGGCGTTGAAGATAGCATCATGGCGGATAAGGAAACGAAGAACCCGAGCTGGCGCGCTGAGGGTGTTGAGGGCAACGACGATGGCAAGGAACGGCGGAGGCCATCATGGAAACGCCTCATCGCCATCTTCATCGTCGCGTGGATCGCTAGCTATTTCCTCTTCTCCGCTATACAGCAGGCCGTCAATCCCATCGTGGAATTGCCCTATAACCGCTACTACGCGGAACTCCAGCAGGACAATGTGAAGACCTTGGCCTCCAAAGGAGACACCCTAGAAGGAGAGACGCGCCGCGCCATCACCTACGAGGGAGCAAGCTCCACACAGTTCGTGACCGAACGCCCCACGTGGGCCGAGGATTCGATGGCGGAAACGCTGGCCAGCAACAACGTGACCATCACGGCCGTATCCCCCGTCACCAGAACAAATCCGATCCTCACACTGATCGTTTCCCTCCTGCCCATCGCGATCATCGTGGGCCTGTGGTACTGGATTTTCCAACGCCAGATGAAGGGTGGGGCTGGTGGGTCCCTCTTTGGAGGCAAGAATCACGAGCCTATTGATCCGGAAAAGAACCGGGTGAACTTCGATGACGTGGCCGGAATCGATGAGGTCGAGGATCAACTGCGCGAAATCGTGGATATGCTGAAGAGCCCCGATCGCTACACACGGCTGGGCGCCAAGATTCCCCGAGGTATTTTGCTGGAAGGTGGGCCCGGCACAGGAAAAACACTGTTGGCACGAGCGACGGCCGGTGAGGCGGGCGTACCGTTCTTCTCCGTGTCCGCTGCGGAAATCGGCGGAATCCTCGCCGGTAAAGGCGCCTCCGATATTCGTGGCCTGTTCGAGGCGGCACGGAAGGTTGCCCCCGCCATTGTGTTTATTGACGAAATTGACGCCATTGGGCGTTCGCGCGCCTCCGCCCAAAGCATCGGCTCCAACGAGGATCGCGAACAAACACTCAACCAGATCCTGACGGAGATGGATGGCTTTTCCGAATCCGAGGGCATCATCGTGGTGGCGGCCACCAACCTTGCCGAGGTACTGGATACCGCCCTCACGCGCGCCGGGCGATTCGATCGCACCATCACAGTCTCCGCGCCCGATCAAAAGGGCCGCGAGGACATCCTCAAGGTCCACACCCGCGGGCGCCCCATTGATCCCGTGGTTTCGCTATCCAGCATTGCCAAGTCCACTCCTGGCCTCACGGGGGCCGATCTCGCCAACCTAGTGAACGAAGCCTCGCTGCTGGCCGCGCGCCGTGGCAATCAGACCATCCTGCCCAACGATTTCACGGACGCACTGGAAACCATCCAACTGGGCGTTGAACGATCCGTCATGATGGACCCGCAGGAACTCAAGCGCACGGCATGGCATGAGGCGGGGCACGCACTGTTGGGCATGATCCAGCCGGGTGCTGATCCGGTCCGTAAGATCTCCATCATCCCGCGCGGGCGCGCCTTGGGCGTGACCCTATCCACGCCCGAAGCCGATAAGTACGGGTATGACAAGGCCTACCTCCGTGGGCGCATCATCGGGGCTCTTGGTGGCATGGCAGCAGAAGAAGTGGTGTTCGGCGTGGTGACAACCGGCGCGGAATCGGACCTCCAAACCGCCACGAACATTGCCCGGCAAATGTTTGGCCGCTGGGGAATGTCCTCAACAATCGGGCCCGTGCAGGTGTACCCCCGCGAAGGCGATCCTCGGGCTCAGGGAGTTTCAGATTCTCTGCTCGCTGCTGTAGATGCCGAAGTTCGCGAACTCATGACCGAATGCTACGAAGAAGCCAAACGCCTCCTGCGCGAACACGCCGATCAGCACAAGGCGCTAGTTGACGCGCTCATGGTGCACGAAACGCTCGACGAGGCAGAGGCCTACGAGATCGCCGGAATCGAGCACAGTTCCACCCAAACCAGCCACGTGGTGGCCGGGACCATTCCGCCCGGGCCGCGCGATGAGGACGAGCCGGGCCAAGCAGCGCCGGGCCAAGCTGAGCCAGGCCAGAGCGAACCACCGCGCGGCGATACACCCGAGATTCCCGACTAGCGGATCCTCAACCGATACGCTGGATCCGCCACTTCAAAGCAACCCTCCCCCGGCACAAAACCTGCCGCGGCGAGGGCTGCTTCATTGCTGGCGCCGTTAGGGCCGTCCGGGCCGTCCACCGCAATCAGCTCGCCTGAATCCGCGCCGTGTGCTGCTCGGACGCCATGATGAGCAAGGCGCTCACGGCAGCGTTCGCATTCCGCGCGTTCGGCCGGGCGCGTTGCGCCTGTGAGCCGAACGCCACGGACGAGATTGCGGGCATAGGGCGCGAGCCGGTCCTCCCATAGCGCGGAGATCTGGGACGCCAAATCGTTCAGAGTTCCGGAGTTGTCCAGCCACGCATCGGCAAGCTCCACAAGATCGGACTGCGGGCGTTGGTTGGCGATCCGCGCCTGTGCCCCCTCAGCATCGAGCCCTCTACTGGCGAGCCGTGCGATCCGCACATCCGTATCGGCCCCCAACACAACATTGAGGTGAGAGCCGTAGCGGCGCGTGCTATCCGCCAGAATCGCTATTTCGATCACGGCAACGCCGTCCCTATCCTCTGCGCTCCAGCGTTCCAGGAGCCGTTCGGCCGCCTGCCACGTGCGGGGGTGGGTGATGGCATTCAGTTTGGCTAGCGCCTCGCGATCGTTGAAAACAATGCCCGCAAGCGCGGTGCGATCCACCACACCATCGCGCACCACCTGGGGCCAGAGTTCCCCAACTTCCCAGGTGGCAGAAGTGCCCGGATCCAAGATGGTCCGGGCAACTTCATCGAGTTCAAGGATGTGTGCACCTCGCTGGCGAAGAAGGCTTGCGGCCGTCGATTTGCCTGTACCAATTCCACCGGTCAGCGAGATAAGAAGCATGCATGAAGCCTACTGGAGTTCCTCGGGGATCCACCACAGGCCATCGTTGTTCTCATCCAGATACTGCTTGAGCTCATCCGAGTGGTAGGCATCCACGATGTCCTGAGCCCACTGAGAATCCTTGTCTTCTTCTTTCACCACAACTTGAAGAACCATGTTGTCCACGATGTCCTCGGTAGCAAGCGCCGTGCTTGGATCAATATCTGCGTTGTACACGATCGATCCAGTGATCACGATGAAATCGAAATCCTCAGACACGGCGGGAATGGAAAGCGATTTCATTTCGGTGAAATCAAGATTGTACGGGTTCTCGGTCACGTTGGATTCGTCAATCGCGGCGAAGTCACCCGAATCGTCAACCTCAATCCAGCCGTTCTTTTCCATGAGGAGATAGGCTCGGGCGCGGTTGGAGGCATCGTTTGGAACGGCCACCGTTGCACCATCAAACACCTCGTCAACGGAATCGTATCGATCAGAGTACACACCGGCGGGAACCGTGGGAATCGGGCTGAGCGCCACGAGGTCCCCATCGTTCTTTGCGTTGAAGTCCTCCATGTAGGCCGTATGCTGTTCCACATTGAAGTCCACATCGCCATCGTTCAGTGCAATGTCAGCGTTCAACAGATCAGAGAAGTCTACGGCGTTAATCTCGTATCCCTTCTCCTCAAGGATGGGCTGGATCGCATCCTCGAACAGAACGGAGTACGGACCCTGTGACTTCGAGAAGGTCAGGGTGGTTTTGGTGCCATCGCTTTCCTCCTCATTGGAGGAGTTGGAGCCAGGGGCCGAGCAAGCCGTGACCGAAAGCACCAGAGCGCCGGCCAATGCGAGTAGTTTTTTCATGGATTTCTCCTTGGTTGATTATGGTGGTTCACGTTAGCTAGCGTGGTTCGCGCAGGCGACGGGCGTACCCGTTACCGAGCGCTTGGAGGATCTGGACAAAGATCACGAGGACTACCACTGTGAAGATCATCAGCGGTGTATTCATGGCCTCACGGCCGTAGGTGAGCGCGAGATCGCCAACGCCACCGCCACCGCCGTATCCTGCCATAGCTGTTGCTCCCAGCAATCCGATCATGCCTGTTGTCATGGCCAGAACGATGGAGCTGTAGGTTTCCGGCAGCAGGAAGTAGCGGACGATCTGGAGATTGGATGCCCCCATGGCCTGAGCAGCCTCGATGACGCCCGGCTTGACTTCAAGCAAGCTCGTTTCCACGAGCCGGGCGATGTAGGGAGCAATGTAGATGATGAGCGGCACCAGTTGGGCCTGGGTGCCCACAGGCGTTCCCATGATCAATCGAGTGAGCGGCATGATGGCCACAAGCAGGATGATGAACGGAATCGATCGAATGATATTGACGGTGACGTTCAGGATCGCGTACAGCGCGCGATTCGGAGTGAGGCCCCCACGGCGGGTCAGCACCAGCCCAAGCGCAATGATCACACCGAGGATGCCTCCAACAATCATCCCCCAGCCCAGCATATAAATAGTCTGACTTCCGGCAAGAACGAGCTTCTCAACCGTGACACCAAAGAGTATTTGGTCCATTACGCGCTCACCCTTTCACGCCGTACACCCTGTTCATCGATGTACCGTTCGGCGGCCTCGATCACGCTGGTCTCACCGATCAGCTGGACCATGTAGAGGCACAAAACCGTATCCTGAAGCTCCTCGACATTGGCGCCCAAGATGTTCACTTCAAGATCCGGTATGCGCGATAGCTGCGCCAACACGGGCTTTCTGGCGGTCTCTCCAACAAATCTCATGCGTTCAACGCGATAGTTTCGAGTATCCGATTCAAGCTGGTCCAGAAGGGTACTGGGAATCTGATCGTTGAGGACTGTGCGAACAAATTCCTGCGTGATGGTCTCGCGCGGCTGATCGAACACGTCCAGAACGCTCCCCTGCTCCACGATCCGGCCGTCCTCCATGACGGCTACCTTGGTGCAGATCCGTTGAATGACGTGCATCTGATGGGTGATCAAGAGGATCGTGACGCCCATTGATTGGTTGATCTTCTTCAGGAGGGCGAGAATCGATTCGGTTGTTTTCGGGTCCAGTGCGCTTGTGGCCTCATCACACAGGAGAATCTTCGGCTCCGTGGCCAACGCTCGGGCAATACCAACACGCTGCTTCTGCCCGCCGGAGAGCTGGCTGACGTAGGTGTTGCGCTTGTCTTCTAGTTCAACAAACGCGAGCACTTCCTCAACGCGTTGCTTAATGGTCTCCTTGGGGGCACCTGCCAGAACCAGTGGCATAGCCACGTTGTGGTACACGCTCTTTCGCTCCAGCAGATTGAACTGTTGAAAGACCATCCCGATATCGCGGCGAACTTGACGCAACGAGGCGGCGCCAAGCGCCGTGAGATCCTGACCATCCACTGATACGGTGCCGGTATCCGGAGATTCCAGTTGGTTGACAAGCCTCACCAGAGTGGACTTTCCAGCCCCGGAGAATCCGATGATGCCGAAAATCTCACCGGCGTTGACATCTAAGGACACGTCTTTGAGTGCTTCAACAGTTCCGGCTTTGCCTCGGAACGTCTTCGACGCATGAGAAATGCTAATCACGTTGTGTCCCTTCCGTGAGCCACCAGTACGCATACTCGGCGTACAGGCCCGCTCCCAGTGGAAGCGCCGCCTCGTCCAGATCAAAGTTCCCGTTGTGATGAGAGTTTTGAGTGTTGGGGATCGCGGGGTTTCCGGTGCCCACGTACGCATACACACCCGGGACCTGTGCTTGGAGTTCGGCGAAGTTGTCCCCGCCCAAAGAGTAGGGGCGTTCGGTAATAACGACGACGTCGGATCCAAGCTCGCGAGCCACCGCCGCCACTTCCGCTGTGACTCCGGCAGGGTTAATCACCGCTGGCGTCACCAAGCGCCACTGCACCTCGGCCGTTGCACCAAAGGAGGCGGCGGTGGAGGAGACAAGTTGCTCGATCTGGGCGCGCACACGCAGGCGAGTCTCCTCGTTCACAGTGCGGGTGGTGCCCTCGAGCTCCGCTGTTGCGGCCAGTGCGTTGTAGGTTGTTCCGGCGTGGAACGATCCCACGCCAAGCACCACGGGCTCCACGGGATCTGACCTGCGCGCCACCAGCGCTTGCAGGCCCATCACGATTGAGCTGGCGATGTAGAGGGCGTCTGCACCAAGGTGGGGGCGGGAAACGTGAGCACCTTCCCCGTGCACGATAATGGTGAAGATATCCACTGCCGCGAAGTTGAGGCCCTCGCATACTCCCAGTGCTCCGGTGGGAAGATCGGATGCTGCATGCATGCCGAACGTTCGCTCCACCCCGTCAAGCACACCTGCCTCCACGAAATCTAGGGCGCCATTTCCGTGTTCTTCATCCGGCTGGAAGATGAGCTTCACTGTGCCGCCGAAGCTTGCACGGGCAGCGGAGAGCACCTTGGCCGCTCCCAGAAGATTCGTGATGTGGGAATCGTGCCCGCAGGCGTGCATCACGCCCGGATTTTGAGAGCGATACGGGACATCGTTGATCTCCTCGACGGGCAGGCCATCAATATCGGCACGCAGGGCGATCGATCCGTCACCCTCGCATTCTCCTTCGATGATCCCCAAAACGCCTGTCGCTCCCACGCGGGTGTGAGCGATGCCGAATGCGTCAAGTTCCTTCTCAATTCGTTCCGCAGTCCAGAACTCCTGCAGTCCCATCTCCGGATGCATGTGAAACTCTCGGCGCAGCTGCGTCAGATAGTCCTGATCATTGCGCAACGCGGCACTCAGATGACCCACGCGTCGTCCTCCCTCGGAGTTAACCTACTTCTCCCATAGGTTATTATGCTAACAGTTCGTAACTTACCCCAACCTCGCGGCATCCTCGTCACGTGCCACATAGTGAACAGGCACTGCCGTGCCACCTAGTTTCATACCAACATGGTGGGTAAGTCGAGAGAAAGAAGGCTCCATGTTCGAACATCGCGATACTCGATGTATCCACGGCAATCTCGAGCGCCCGGAATTTGAATCAACACGAGCGGTGAGTTTCCCGATTTACCAGACAGCGACGTTCGGGCATGTTGGGTTCGGCCAGTCCAGCGGCTTTGACTACACGCGTGAAACCAACCCAACACGCGGCAAGCTGGAACAAACAATGAGTGCACTTGAGGGCGCGGTAGATACCTGCGCATTCTCCTCCGGCATGGCCGCCGTATCCGCCTGCATCGAACTGTTCTCTCCGGGTCAGCACATTCTGTGTTCGGAGGATTTGTACGGGGGCGTTATTCGGCTCTTCGATCAGATCAGTGCAAAGAATGGCCTCACGGTGGACTACGCGGATACGGGTTCCGCCCACGCGATCGAAGCAGCGATCACACCAGAGACCGCCTGCCTGTACATCGAAACTCCGTCCAATCCGATGATGAACGTGGCAGACCTCCGGCAATGCCGCCAGATCGCGGATAAGCATGGGCTGATCCTCATCGTGGACAACACGTTCCTTTCCCCCTACCTTCAGAATCCTCTGGAGCTGGGTGCCGATCTTGTGATCCACAGCGGGAGCAAGTTCATCGGCGGCCACAACGATACGATCTCCGGGTTCGTATGTTCCGGTTCTCCTGCACTGGCTGAGCGCATCCGCCTCATCCACAAGACCACCGGCGCAGCCCTCTCTCCCTTCGATTCCTGGCTCACACTTCGCGGCATCAAGACCTTGGGTATCCGCATGGAACGTCAACAAGAATCCGCAGTGGAGATCGCACGCTGGCTTCGCGAGCAACCGGGTATCTCGGACGTGTTCTACGTGGGACTCGAAGATCACCCGGGTTACACAGTCAACGCCTCTCAGGCACGCGGTGCTGGCGCCATGATTTCCTTCCGTACAGATACTGCCTCAACCGCACGCCGCGTTCTGGAACGCACACAGCTCATCACGTTTGCCGAAAGCCTTGGCGGAACGGAATCACTAATCACCTATCCCATGGTCCAGACCCATCCCGATGTGCCCGTGGCAGTCCGTGAACGGCTGGGTATTACAGAAACGCTTCTTCGGCTCTCGGTTGGCCTTGAAAACGTTGAGGATCTCAAGGCCGATATAGCTCAGGCGCTCTAAAGGAAGGGACTAACCAGTGCTGGTATCAACAAAGGGGCGCTATGCTCTTCGCGTCATGATCGATCTTGCCGAGAACCAAACCTCCGGCTACATTCCGTTGAAAGAGATCGCCGAACGGCAAGATGTGTCCGAGAAGTACCTCGAATCGATCCTCAAAACCCTTGTACGCTCGGGCGCTCTTGCCGGCCAGCGCGGCAAGGGAGGCGGGTATCGGCTCACGCAGGACCCTGCCGAATACACGGTAGCCACGATTCTCCACCTGACGGAAGGAAGCTTGGCTCCGGTTGCGGGCCTGCATGGCGGCGGCAACTCGAACCAAGATCGTGGGGCCACGCTCAAAATGTGGCACGAACTGGACGAACTCATCACCGCATTCTTTGAGAAGCGCACCATCGCGGACTTGGCTTCCAGCTCTACCCCTGGAGATAACTACGTGATCTAGGCACTACCCGCAATAGCGAAAACGGGACCCGAATGGGTCCCGTTTTCTGTTCCTTATACGGAGGAACTAGTTGTTTGTCAGCTTCTCACGCAGAGCGGCAAGTGCTTCGTCCGATGCCAGAGTGCCAGCGGCCTCTGCATCGTTCGAGGAATAGGATGCCGGTGCCGGCTCGGTGGCCGCCGGAGCAGAAGAGCTCTGGCCTGCCTCGGCGTCCTGCTCCATTGCCTTGGCAACTTGAGCCTTGTGGGACTCCCAACGTGCCTGAGCGGCAGCGTATTCGTTCTCCCACGCTTCGCGCTGCGTATCGTAGCCGTCCAGCCATTCGTTGGACTCGGGATCGAAGCCTTCTGGGTACTTGTAGTTGCCCTGATCGTCGTATTCCGCAGCCATGCCGTACAGCGAAGGATCGAAATCTTCGGACGTGGGATCCACGCCCTCGTTCGCCTGCTTGAGCGACAGGGAGATGCGGCGGCGCTCAAGATCAATATCGATCACCTTGACGAATGCGTCATCACCAACCTTGACAACCTGCTCGGGCAGATCGATGTGGCGCTGTGCCAGCTCGGAGATGTGAACCAAGCCCTCGATGCCATCCTCCACGCGAACGAATGCGCCGAACGGAACCAGCTTGGTGACCTTGCCCGGGACGATCTGACCGATCGCATGGGTACGGGCGAAGGTCTGCCACGGATCTTCCTGCGTAGCCTTGAGGGAGAGCGAAACACGCTCGCGATCCATATCAACATCAAGGACTTCCACGGTGACCTTCTGGCCAACTTCGACAACCTCAGATGGGTGATCGATGTGCTTCCACGAAAGCTCGGACACGTGAACCAGACCGTCTACGCCACCAAGATCAACGAACGCACCGAAGTTGACGATCGAGGAGATGACGCCCTCGCGGACCTGCCCCTTCTTGAGGTTGTGGAGGAATTCTCCACGGGCCTGAGACTGGGTTTCTTCGAGCCAAGAGCGGCGGGACAACACAACGTTGTTCCGGTTCTTGTCCAGCTCGATGATCTTTGCTTCGAGCTCACGGCCGATGTAGGGCTGAAGATCGCGCACGCGGCGCATTTCAACCAAGGATGCAGGGAGGAAGCCACGAAGCCCGATGTCCAGAATGAGGCCACCCTTGACAACTTCGATGACCGAACCGGTGACAACGCCATCGGCTTCTTTGACATCTTCGATTTGGGACCAAGCACGCTCGTACTGTGCGCGCTTCTTGGAGAGGAGAAGGCGGCCTTCCTTGTCTTCCTTCTGAAGAACGAGGGCCTCAATCTGATCGCCTACGTGAACAACGTCATCAGGATCTACATCGTGCTTGATGGAGAGTTCCTTGGAGGGGATGACGCCCTCTGTCTTGTAGCCAATGTCAAGAAGGACTTCGTCGTGGTCGACCTTGACTACAGTGCCTTCGACGATATCCCCGTCATTGAAGTACTTGATGGTCTGGTCAACAGCTGCGATGATTTCATCTTCGCCGCCGATGTCGTTAATTGCGACCTGCGGGATCGTCGAGGTTGTGGGCGTGTTATCGGTCATGAAGTTGGTGACTCCGTTACGGACTGAATTAGTAGTTGGACAGTGACAATGCGGGAAGGAATCCCACACCAGTAGTCAACTCTACGTTAGCTCAGAGCTGGCCGCAAACAGATTAGCGCGACATTGCGCGGAAAATTCGTGATCTTCAGCCCACCTAGCGCAGCCATCACCCTCTATACTTCGGAAGGCCATCGTCCAGATTGGAGTGATTCAACTCTCGGCTGCGCCAGCTAATTTCCCCTAGTGGGCAGCAGCTCGCCAGTTGGCACCGTATCCGATGCCCACGGAAAGCGGTACAGAGAGCGTAGCGGCCTGCCCCATGTCACGCCGCAGAAGCATTTCCACCTGATCGTGCTCCCCCTCAGCAATCTCCACAACCAATTCGTCATGAACCTGCAACAGCACACGGGAAGAGAGCCCTGCATCGAGGAGATCTCGGGCTACGTCCACCATTGCCAGCTTGATGATATCGGCTGCCGATCCTTGGATCGGTGCGTTGAGCGCCATCCTTTCGGCTGCCTCGCGGAGCTGACGGTTCGTGGAGGTCAGTTCTGGAAGGTAACGGCGCCTGCCCAGCATCGTTTCCGTATATCCCTGCTTGCGTGCGCGTTCCACAAGAAGATTCAGATAATCACGGACCTTACCGAACCGCGAGAAGTAATCGTCCATGAGGCGCTGGGCCTCCCCCACGTCAATACGCAGCTGCCGGGACAAACCAAAAGCGGAAAGTCCGTACACCAAACCATAGCTCATCGCCTTGATCCGGGAGCGCTGGGCTCCGCTCACCTGATCCTCCGCAACATCAAAAACTCGCGAGGCAACATACGTGTGCAGATCGGCGCCATGGTTGAAGGCGTCAATCAGCTCTTGGTCACCGGAAAGGGAGGCCATGAGCCGCATTTCGATCTGGGAGTAGTCAGCCGTCATCAACCCAACGTAGTGATCTCCAGGGACAAATGCCTCGCGGATCTGAAGGCCCTCTTCGGTACGCGCATGGATGTTCTGGAGATTTGGATCCGTGGAGGACAGCCGGCCCGTTGCCGCTACAGCTTGCTGGTAGGTGGTGTGGATTCGTCCGTCCGATTGAATGGAACGCTGTAATCCTTCAACCGATTGGCGAAGCTTGATCGCATCGCGATGCTCGAGAAGGGAACCGAGGAAGGTTTGGCCTGATATCGCGCGATCGTCCTCACGTCCGGCGATCCTCACTGCCAGGTCCGCCAGAGCTTCAGCGTTGGTTGTATATCCAGACTTCGTCTTCTTGGTTTTCGGGAGTCCAAGTTCGTCAAACAGAACTGTTTGCAGCTGCTTCGGACTGGAAAGGTTTACGTCGTGCCCGATGGCACTATAGGCGCTTTGGGCAGCACCTTCCACACGGGCATCAAAATCTGCGCGCAGCTCATCCAGCCGAGTGTCACTGACCTGAATACCGGTTTGTTCCATCTGCTGGAGGGTACTGGCCACCGCGAGCTCAAGATCAAGGAGCGATCCATCTTCACCCTGCTCCTTCAGCGCCTCGGTCAGCGCCCGCGCCAGCGGCACTTCCACCGCGGCAGCAGACGCAATGGCATCCGTTCCACCAAATCCGGGAAGCATCTCATCATCTTCGGCAATATCAACACCCAGATAGCGCATGGCCAGATCATGAAGATCATACGTGCGCTGGTCTGGGTGGAGCAGGTAGGCCGCCAGAACCGTATCGCACACCACGCCGTTCAGCTCAAAATCACCGGCACCATGTAGCCCGTGCCAGTATTCCTTGGCGCTGTGACACACCTTGGACTGTGCCGGGTCCGCGAGCCACTGAGCAAACGCCTCCTCATCGGCTGGCGTGAGCGCTGAACGCAGCGTGGAAAACACGTGTCCGGCCGAATCGGCAATGGCGATCGATTCTATTTCGCCACGCCCGGGAGCAAAGTTGCCGGTGAGGGCGAGCCCCCATCGGGGCGATTCACGCCCGTCAAGCCATCCCGGCAAGTCCTCGTGGCTGACCTTGAGAGCGGCCAAGTCCAAGCCCGTCGTTTCCTCGGACTGCGTGCCGTCGCGGCTGGGGAGTTCTTGGAGAACGCGAGAGCGCAGGCTGGAGAAGTCCAAGGTGTCGAACAGTTCGTGGACGGCTTGCCGATCCACGCCCTTGGGGCGGAAGAGTTCGAAATCCTCACCGATCGGAAGGTCGCGCAACAATCGATTGAGCTCACGGTTCAGGCGGACCTGATCAGTGTGTTCCTGCAGCGAGTTTCCGGCGCGCCCCTTGATCTCATCAGCATGAGCCAGAATGGATTCGAGATCGCCATACTGGTGGATCCACTTTGCGGCTGTCTTGGGACCTACACCAGGGACTCCCGGCAGGTTATCGGCGCCCTCACCCACGAGGGCGGCAAGGTCAGGGTACTGGTGTGGCGTCACGGTGGTTTTCTCCTCCACGCCAGCAGGATCCAGCACCTGCATCTGCGATCGCGGCATGGGATACAACAGCGTGCAGCTATCGCTGACCAACTGGTAGGCATCCTTATCCCCGGAAGCAATGTAGCTGTGCATGCCCTGTTCGGATGCCAATGAGGAAAGCGTGGCAACAATATCGTCTGCCTCGTAATCCTCCATGGTGAGCCATGCGATTCCCAAAACATCTAGGGTCTCTTGAATAACGCCTATTTGGCCCTTAAATTCCTCGGGGGTCTTGGCGCGCCCGCCCTTGTAATCCGGGAACCTCCGTGTGCGGAAGGTGCCCCCAGGCAAATCAAAGGCAACGGCAACATGCGTTGGATGATAATCGCCCATCATCTTGAGAAGGGTGTTGATGAATCCATACACCGCGTTCGTGTACTGGCCCCGCGAGGTCAGAAAACTATCTGCGCGCAACGCGTAGAAGGCACGGAAGGCCATCGAATTACCATCGACCAAGAGGATTCGCTCATCGTTCACTCCCCCAGCCTACTATTAAGTCATGGAGAACTACCTTGGAGAACTCGCTGAACGCCTTCAGATCACGGTCCGCACCATCAGTGAGGACCTCGTGGTCATGGCCATGCCAGTTGCTGGTAACACGCAGCCAGCCGGACTACTGCACGGCGGAGCGAACGGGGTGCTGGTTGAGCAGGCGGCATCGAGCCTCGCGCTGCGCAGGGCTCCAGAGGGCAAACTGCCCGTTGGAACGGAACTGAATGTGTCCCAGCTTCGCGGGGCCACTGAGGGATACGTGACAGCAACCGCAACCCTGCTTTCTCAGTCACGCTCCTCCATGTGTACTCAGGTGGAGATACGCGACGAATCGGGTACGCTGACCGCCGTTGGCCGGATGACCAACGTGTTCATTACACGCTAGAAACGGAACTACTCCGCGCGGCCAACTTGATCGATCACGGCGTCCGCTACCTCGCGCATCGTCAGCCGGCGATCCATGGATGTTTTCTGGATCCAACGGAAGGCTTCCGGCTCACTGAGGCCCATACGTTCCTCAAGAAGCCCCTTCGCACGATCAACGCGCTTGCGAGTCTCAAACTGCTCGGTCAAGCTCGCGACCTCGTTCTTGAGAGCAGCGATTTCCTGCGCACGGGACACAGCGATTTCCACAGCAGGGATCAGCTCAGCTGGAGTAAACGGCTTGACAACATAGGCCATCGCCCCGGCATCGCGCGCACGATCAACCAGCTCGCTTTGGGAGAACGCCGTGAGCATGACAATCGCACAATTGTGATCCTCGAGGATGCGATCGGCGGCCGTGATGCCATCCATTCCCGGCATCTTCACGTCCATGACGATCAGTTCCGGCTCAAGCTCATCAGCAAGGGCAATAGCCTGCTCGCCGTCACCAGCCTGCCCAACAACCTCGTAGCCTGCACCCTCGAGAGTCTCGACGATATCCAAACGGATCAGCGTCTCGTCTTCAACCACTAAGGTCCGGGTCCCGGATACTTCGGTGGTTGCTGCGTCTTCCTGTGCCATAGCGTCTCCTTTGACCGGCAGCCAACATCTTGTCTTTCGGTCTTCTACACTAACCTTTTCCAAGTCTGGTGCTTGGAATAAGCCGTGCTCCCGGCGGGACTCGAACCCGCACGCCCGCAAAGGCGCTGCATTTTGAGTGCAGTGTGTCTACCAATTCCACCACAGGAGCAGATGGTGGGCCGATGGCCCCCCAAGGGTGATTAAGCGTGACGGATTAACGTTTCGCCCATCTTGTGCACGCGAATGGTATTGGTGGAACCAATAACACCTGCGGGCATACCAGCCACGATAACGATACGATCGCCATCTTCAGCTAGGTCCATCTCACGGAGGAGATGATCTACCTGTCCTACCATATCATCAGTGTGCAGTACATGTGGAACCGTGAAGGTATCCACGCCCCATGTGAGTGCCAACTGATTACGTACAGCAGGGTCAGGAGTGAAGCATAGCAGTGGCAAACGCGCGCGAAGCCGCGCCACACGCCGTGCCGTCTGACCCGACTGAGTGAAGACAACCACAAACTTCACGCCAAGCGCTTCGCCGATCTCCATCGCCGCACGGGTGATCACACCGTTACGCGTACGATGAAGGTTTCCGATCTCCGCTATCTGTTCGAGGCCATGTTCTTCCGAGTACTCGATGATGTTGTACATCGTCTGCACGCACTCAATGGGATAGAGCCCAACCGAGGTTTCGCCCGAAAGCATCACGGCGTCAGCACCATCAATAATCGCGTTCGCACAATCGGACGCTTCCGCGCGCGTAGGACGCGGGTTTTCGATCATGGACTCGAGCACCTGAGTGGCCACAATAACGGGCTTGGCCATCCGGCGGCACAGGTCAATGGCGCGCTTCTGAACGATCGGAACCTGTTCGAGCGGTACCTCAACACCCAGATCACCGCGGGCAACCATGATGCCATCGAACGCGCGGACGATTGCTTCGAGGTTCTCCACTGCCTGTGGCTTCTCGATCTTGGCGATGACGGGCTTACGCACGCCAACCTTGTCCATGATCTCATGGACATCGTCGATATCCTTGGCATCACGCACAAAGGAGAGGGCAACGATATCGCAGCCGAAGCGCAGGCCCCACTCAAGATCCTCACGATCCTTTTCGGACAGTGCAGGAACGGACACGGCAACACCAGGAAGGTTAACTCCCTTGTGATCCGAAACCGGGCCGGGAACCTCAACCACCGTGTGGACTTCGGGGCCCTCAACGGAGGTAACACGTACTGCAACCTTGCCGTCGTCGATCAAAATATGATCGCCGGGCTTACAATCTCCGGGCAGCCCCTTGAACGTTGTTGAGACAAGCTCCTTCGTGCCAGGGACATCGTCCGTGGTAATGGTGAACTCATCACCAACGTTGAGCCGGACTGGACCTTCCGCAAACGTACCTAGACGAATCTTTGGCCCCTGAAGATCAACCAGTACGGCAATCGGACGCCCGGTTATCTCCGCTGCCTTACGAACGCGCAGAATGCGCTCTTCGTGTTCAGCGTGAGAACCGTGCGAGGCGTTGATTCGAGCTACGTTCATTCCAGCACGGGCCAACTCAAGGATTTGTTCCTGAGTGGTAGTTGCCGGACCAAGTGTGCACACAATTTTTGCTCGTCGCATGCTGTACATCCTACCTGAGGGTATTCGTTATTTAACTGGCATCTTTGGTTGTCCCCAACACACCGGGCTACAACATCAGCGAGACATCCTGCGCCTGAACGGGTACCGGAAGCGAACTCGAACCGCGCAGATAGCTGTCCACACCCGCAGCAGCCGCACGGCCCTCTGCGATCGCCCACACGATGAGAGACTGGCCGCGGCCCGAATCACCCGCGACGAACACGCCGGGAGTCTGCGTGGAGAAATCAGCGTTGCGCACGATGCGGCTGCGTTCGTCTGTTTCCAAACCAAGCTGTTCAACCATGCCAGCCTTCTCCACTCCAAGGAATCCCATGGCAAGCAACACCAGCTGGGCGGGGATCACGCGTTCTTCCTCGCCTTCGCGGATCTTGAGGTGGCTGACCTTGCCGTCCTCCCCCATGAACTCGACGGTTGCGGTGGAGTACAGTGTTTGGCCACCCTCAGCCATCGAGGTGGATACCTTGTACAGCTTCGGGAACGTAGGCCACGGCCAGTTCTCGGGGCGCTCGGTGGGCAGTTGCGGCATGATCTCCAACGAGGTGACGCTTCTCGCACCCTGACGAACCGATGTTCCGATGCAATCGGAACCGGTATCGCCGCCACCGATCACCACAACATCTTTGCCCTCGGCGGTGTAACCCTCATCCGAGAGCCCGTGGACCCGGCGCGTGGAATCGGTCAGGAACTCAACGGCCTGATGGATTCCCTCAAGCTCGCGCCCTGGAACGGGAAGATCACGTGGCATCGGTGTACCGGCAGCCACCACAACGGCGTCAAACCGCTGGAGCAGCTCACGGGCGTTCGTTTCGCCGCCTACATCAACTCCGGGGTAGAAGACAGTTCCCTCAGCACGCATCTGGTCCAGCCGGCGTTCCAGCACGGCCTTCTCCATCTTGAACTCGGGGATCCCGTAACGCATGAGGCCACCGATGTCATCGGACTTCTCGTACACCGCTACGGTGTGCCCGGCTCTGGTCAGCTGCTGGGCGGCAGCCAAGCCTGCGGGCCCGGAACCAATGACCGCCACAGTCTTGCCCGTGAGATATTCGGGAACATGCGGCTCAACAAGTCCAGCTTCCCACGCATCGTCGATAATCGCGTGCTCAACAGCCTTGATCGTGACGGGCTGCTGGTTAATCCCCAAAACGCATCCTGCCTCGCAGGGTGCAGGGCACAGCCGTCCGGTGAACTCCGGGAAGTTGTTGGTGGCATGCAGGCGTTCGATCGCCTCAGGAAGGTTATCGCGCCATGTCGAATCATTCCATTCTGGAATGAGGTTCCCCAGCGGGCACGAGGAATGGCAGACGGGGATACCGCAGTCCATACAGCGTGATGCTTGGCGCTTCAGCTGCGCGGAGTTATCTACGCGCTGATCCTCGATCTCCTTCCAGTCCATGATGCGCACAGGGATAGCGCGTTCGGCGGGCAGTTCCCGCTCACGATGCTTGAGAAATCCGCGTGGATCAGCCATGGCTAGCCTCCATAATCTCGCTCCATACAGTGGCGTTGGTGATGTCCAAGCCGTTGACCTTTGCGTGCTCTAGAGCCGCTGTCACCAACGAGAACTCCCGTGGCACGAGTTTCGTGAACCGCGAAAGATCGCCGAGTGCCCGTTCGGCCGCTTCTGAACCCGTCAGCTCGATGTGCTCACGTAGGATCGCCGTGAGTTCCTCGCGGTCAGATTCGCTTGGGACGGTTTCGATGAACTGGCCTTGTGCCGCAGCCTCCGGGTTCATCATGTTCCTATCAAAGTCCCACAGGTAGGCTGAGCCGCCAGACATGCCGGCACCGAAGTTCCGGCCCGTTTGACCAAGAACCACGAGAGTTCCACCTGTCATGTATTCAGCACAATGATCGCCCGCGGCCTCCGCCACCATGGTGGCGCCGGAGTTACGAACGCCAAAACGTTCGCCTACTTGGCCCCGAACGAAGATTTTGCCAGCAGTGGCACCGTAGCCAATCACGTTGCCTGCGATCACCTGCTCCTCCGCGACGAATGGGCTTTGCCCGTCCGGACGAATAGCAATCGTGCCTCCCGAAAGGGACTTACCCACGTAATCGTTCGCTTCCCCAATCAAGGTCATCGAAATCCCGCGTGGGAGAACTGCTCCGAAGGACTGTCCGGCCGCACCTCTCAAGGTCAAATCAATCGTGCCCGGGCTCAGCCCCTCCCCGCCATAGCGGCGGGTGAGCTCGTATCCCAGCATCGTGCCGGTTGTGCGGTTGACGTTGTGGATGGGCAGATCCACGGTGATCGGGGTTCCGCTATCGAGCGCCTCGCGGCACGTATCGATGAGCGTTTGGTCCAGCGCGTGTTCCAGCCCATGATCCTGACCGACACTCTGGTAGAGGGTGGTCCCGGCAACCGGTTGCGGCTTGACGAGAACCGGGGCAAGATCGAGCCCCTCAGCCTTCCAGTGATCAACAGCGCGATGGGCATCGATCAACTCCACGCGCCCCACCGCTTCCTCAATGGAATGCAACCCTAGGGCGGCGAGAATCTCGCGAACCTCTTGCGCAATGTACTCGAAGTACGTCACCACATACTCCGGCTTGCCGCTAAAGCGCTTGCGCAGCTCGGGGTTCTGCGTGGCAACACCTACCGGACAGGTGTCCTTGTGGCACACACGCATCATGACGCAACCCGACACCACGAGAGGAGCGGTGGCGAAGCCGAATTCTTCGGCGCCGAGCAGCGCCGCAATCACCACGTCGCGGCCGGTCTTGAGCTGGCCATCAGTCTGGACGACGATCCGGTCACGAAGGTTATTGAGCACCAAGGTCTGCTGGGTTTCCGCGAGGCCTAGCTCCCACGGAGCTCCCGCATGCTTCAGCGACGTCAATGGAGCAGCACCCGTCCCACCATCGTGGCCAGAAATCAGCACAACATCGCTGTGCGCCTTGGCAACACCGGCGGCAACGGTCCCAACGCCAACTTCAGACACGAGCTTCACGTGGATACGCGCCCGAGGATTGGAATTCTTGAGATCGTGAATGAGCTGCGCCAAATCCTCGATCGAATAGATATCGTGGTGTGGCGGCGGAGAAATCAATTCAACGCCAGGGGTGGAGTGACGGACTTCGGCAACCCACGGATACACCTTTTCGGCGGGAAGCTGGCCACCCTCACCTGGCTTGGCGCCCTGAGCCATCTTGATCTGCAGATCGTCCGCGTTCACTAAGTATTCGCTCGTCACGCCGAACCGGCCGGAAGCCACCTGCTTGATGGCACTGCGCCGATCGGCATCGTACAGGCGCTCTGGGAGTTCGCCTCCCTCGCCGGTGTTGGAGCGTGCACCCAGCTGGTTCATCGCGATGGCAAGAGTTTCATGAGCCTCTTGCGAAATGGACCCATACGACATCGCGCCAGTGGAGAAGCGGGTGATGATCGATTCCATGGGCTCCACGTCCTCAATCGGAATCGGGTCGAGCTCCCCTTCCTTCAGCCTGAACAGGCCACGCAGGGTCATGAGCTTCTCAGCCTGATTGTTGATCTTCTCCGTGAACTTCTTGAACAGCGGGTATGAGTTGGTGCGTGTTGAGTGCTGGAGGAGGAATACCGTCTCTGGATTAAAGAGATGCTCTTCACCTTCGCGGCGCCACTGATATTCGCCGCCAACTTCCAGATCACGGTGAGCCGGCGAAATCCCGGAGGCCGGGTAGGCCTGAGCGTGCCGTTGGGCCAGCTCGGTGGCCACGATGTCTAGTCCCGCTCCGCCCAGTGGGCTGGCAGTGCCGGTGAAGTATTGATCGACGACGTCCTGTGACAGGCCCACCGCTTGAAATACCTGAGCCCCTCGGTAGGAGGCCACCGTTGAAATGCCCATCTTGGACATCACCTTGAGAAGTCCGCCACCGAGCCCGTGAATCACGTTCTCCACGGCATCAGCTGCACTGACGGAGATTTCGCCCGTGCGCGCCATGTTCTCAGCAGATTCCAATGCAAGGTACGGGTTGATAGCCGTCGCGCCGTATCCGATCAGTAGTGCCACGTGGTGCACTTCGCGGACATCTCCGGCCTCAACGAAGATAGCCACCTTCGTACGGGTCTGCTGGCGTAGGAGATGGTGATGAACTGCGCTTGTCAGAAGCAGCGAAGGAATCGGACCCATTTCGGAGGAAGAATCGCGATCGGAAAGAATAACAAACGAAACACCATCGGCGATAGCCGCATCCACGTTCGCACACAGCTCATCGATCGCAGCCCGCAGTGACTTCTCGCCACCGGAGACGCGGTAGAGGCCCGAGAACGTTTGTGCACTAAGCCCGCGTCCCTGATCCGGGTAGCGGCCGATCGTCCTGATCTTCGCCAGATCGTCCGAACGCAGAACAGGGTAATCAACAATGAGCTTGCGTGCGTGTTCCGGCACCTCGGATAGCAGATCCGGCTCGGGACCAGCGCAGGAGGTCATCGACGTCACGAGCTTCTCGCGAATCGCATCGAGCGGCGGGTTGGTGACCTGCGCAAACTGCTGACTGAAGTAATCGAAAAGCAGGCGCGGGCGTTCGGAGAGAACCGCGATCGGAGTATCGGTTCCCATCGAACCTTTTGCTTCCGCACCGGACTGAGCCATTGGCTTGATCAACATGCGCAGTTCTTCGTGCGTGTAGCCGAAGGCCTGCTGGCGGCGTACCACAGAGGATCGCGAATGATCCACGTGCTCACGATCCGGCAGATCATCCATCTGCACGGAGAGCTCATCCAGCCACTGCCCATACGGCGCCCGGGCAGCCAACTGCTCCTTGATTTCCTCATCCTCGATGATCCGGTGGGCCGCAGTATCAACAAGGAACATCTTGCCCGGAGCCAGCCTGCCCTTACGGACAATGTTCTCAGCGGGAATATCAAGAACGCCGGCCTCCGAGGCCAACACAACAAGTCCGGTATCGCTCACCCAGAACCGGCCCGGCCGCAGGCCGTTGCGGTCGAGCACCGCCCCCACCTCAACACCGTCAGTAAAGGTGATGGATGCCGGACCATCCCATGGCTCCATCATGGTTGAGTGATAGGCATAGAAATCGCGCAGCTTGGGATCCATATCCGCGTGCATCGGCTCAGGGATCATCATGCGGACCGCGTGAGGAAGGGAGCGGCCCGCTAGGTGAAGGAGCTCCAACACTTCATCGAAGCTTGCCGAATCGGAAGCACTCATCGAGTTGATGGGCAAGAGCTCACTCACGTCCCCGAGCAGATCGCTGGTCATGGAACGCTCGCGCGCAGACATCCAGTTGCGGTTACCGCGAACAGTATTGATTTCGCCATTGTGCGCCACCAGCCGGAAGGGCTGAGCCAGCGGCCATGAGGGGAACGTATTGGTAGAGAAACGCGAATGCACCACGGCTATCGCCGAGGCAAAGAGCGGATCCTGTAGATCGAGGAAGAAGGGCTCCAGCTGCTTGGTGGTCAACATGCCCTTATACAAGACGGTTCGGCACGACAGGGAGGCAAAATAGGTCCCCGCGTTCTCCGCGCGCTTGCGCAATCGGAACGCCTTGCGATCCAAGTCAAGCCCGGACCCACCCTGAGTATCCTGAACAAAGAGCTGGCGGAACGTTGGCATGGAACTGAGCGCGGTTGGCCCGATCATGGACGAATCGACGGGGACCGTCCGCCATCCCAGAACCTCGAGTCCCTCTTCTTTCGCGATCTCTTCGATCTGCCTGACAGCACCGGAGCGCTCTCCAATGGCGGGAAGGAAGGCGATGCCCACCGCGTAGGATCCATGCGCTGGCAGGTCAAAAGGAACAGAGGCTCTCATGAACTCATCTGGGACCTGAACGAGAATTCCTGCACCATCACCGCTGTTTTCTTCGGCGCCCACGGCTCCGCGGTGATCGAGATTCTCCAATGCGGTGATCCCCATCTGGACAACAGAACGCGACTGCTCACCGTGAAGGTCAGCCACAAAGGCAACTCCACACGCATCATGTTCGTTCTCGGGACGGTACAACCCTTGCTGGTTCATGAGACCTCCTGACACTTAGTAACAACCCCATCAAATAATGTGGGCACGCCGTCTCAAACGGGTGCCCACATTATGAACAGTGTCAGTATAGTTTCACGAATGTTTCGGCTATGTTTCCGCGGGTGTATCGCTTTCCTCGGAAGCCTCCGCAGGTGTGGAGTCACGCGAGTTTTCATACGCCTCTCGCGCCTCATCACTCAGCCAAATATCATTACGCTCCGGATGTGCCTCGTACCGCTTCCTCAGCACGATCAACGCCACCAGGGCGACACAGAATAAGATGATCGAAGTCCACACATTAAGACGAAGTCCTAAAATGTGATGCGCATCATCTATGCGCATCATTTCGATCCACACGCGCCCGGCCGTGTAGAACATGCCATAGGCAGCGAACAGCTGGCCCCCCACCAACCGCAAGCGCTTCTCTACGCTCACGAGCAGCACGGCCCCTGCGATGCACCACAATGATTCGTAGAGGAACGTGGGATGGAACGTTGTACCGGTGGGATAGCCGCCGACCATATGGGCTGGATCGATCTCCAGCGCCCACGGAACATCGGTGGGCTTACCGTACAGCTCCTGATTAAAGTAATTGCCCCAGCGCCCTAGCGCCTGAGCCACAAGCAACGCGGGCGCCAGCGCGTCCGCCATCGGGAGCATTCGTAACCCGCGCCTGCGCATCGCAATGAACACGCCAACGCCGCCTAGGGCAATGGCACCCCAGATCCCGAGGCCACCCTCCCATATGTAGAGCGCACGCCACGGGTCCTTGCCCGGCCCGAAGTACAGCTGGTAATCGGTGATGACGTGGTAGATCCGCCCGCCAAGGATGCCGAATATAACCGCCCACACGGCGATATCGATGCTGACGTCCTCAGGGCCACCCTTACGCGTGTATCTGCGATCCATCCACCACCAGGCAACAATGATGCCAAGAATAATGGCGATCGCGTATGCCCGAAGCGGAAACGGCCCGATGTACCACTCGGCCTGCGAGGGTGACGGGATGGATGCCAGAACCATGAAGTTCCTTCCAGAGGTAGTTATTCCCCGTGCGCTCCAGCAGCCAGCTGTTCCGCTGCATCGCGCAGCGAAGATAGCGCATGGGCCTCATCTTGATCGAATAGGCATCGTACCAGCGCCGAACCCACGATAACACCGTCCGCGTACCCAGCAACCTCCCTCGCCTGTTCAGGCGTGGACACGCCGATGCCAAGGCACACACGTTCCGCACCGGCAGCCCGGGTTCGCTCCACGAGGCTGCGCGCTCCTGCATCAAGCGAATCGCGAGTTCCCGTCACGCCCATGGTGGAGGCCGCATACACAAAACCCCGTGAGGCAGCCGCCGTTGCGGCAAGCCGGCGGTCCCGAGAGGACTGGGCAACCAAAAAGATGCGATCCAGATCGTACGTATCTGAGGCGGCGATCCAATCGCCCGCCTCGTCAGGGATCAGATCAGGTGTGATGAGCCCCGCGCCACCCGCATTCGCAAAGTCGCGTGCAAAATCATCAACTCCGTAGCGGAACACGAGGTTGTAGTAGGTCATGATAAGCGGCACTACCCCGGCATTTGCCACCGCCTCCACGTGACGGAAAACGTCACGAACCCGGAAGCCGTTCTTCAGCGCCTGCTGACCTGCCACTTGGATTGTTCCGCCATCCATTGTGGGATCGGAGTATGGCAAGCCAATTTCGATGATGTCCGCGCCACCAGCTGCCAGCTCTTTCACGGCGCGAACACTGAGATCCCCGTCCGGGAAGCCTGCGGGAAGATAGCCAATGAAGGCAGCGGTATCTGCGCCCTTCCGTGCATCAATCGCCTCGCCAGTTCTCACTGTTCCTCCCCCTTGCCTTCAATACCGAAGTAGTCCATAGCGGTGGAGACATCCTTATCTCCGCGCCCGGACAGATTCACCAAGATCGTGGGAGCCGAATCCCCAGCTTCCGCGGCCTCACGCCCCAGCTTGATGGCACCGGCAAGCGCATGGGCAGATTCGATGGCGGGAATGATGCCTTCTTCTTGGCACAACAGCCGGAATGCCTCCATGGCGTCGTCGTCGTTAATCGGGCGATACTCAGCCCTTCCCAACCCGGCCAACCAGGAGTGCTCTGGCCCCACGCCCGGATAATCCAAACCGGCGGAAATCGAATGTGATTCGATCGTTTGCCCGTCCTCATCCTGCATCAGGTAGCTCTTGGAGCCCTGAAAAATCCCGAGCGTGCCAGCGTTGATCGAAGCGGCCGTGCGCCCAGAATCCACGCCATCGCCCCCGGCCTCAAAGCCATAGAGCCGAACGGAAGGATCATCCAGGAAAGCGTTGAACATGCCAATAGCGTTGGACCCTCCCCCGATACACGCACACACGATATCCGGGAGGTGCCCCGTCAACTCCAGCACCTGCGCGCGGGCCTCTTCGCCGATGATCTTCTGGAGATCGCGAACCAACCCAGGGAACGGGTGGGGGCCGGCGGCCGTGCCAAATATGTAATTGGTGGTATCAACGTTCGTGACCCAGTCACGGAACGCTTCGTTGATGGCATCTTTCAACGTGGCCGAACCGTTGGAAACGGACACAACTCGCGTGCCCAGCAGCTCCATTCGCGCTACGTTTAACGCCTGACGGCGAACATCCTCAGCACCCATGTACACCGTGCAGTCCAGCCCGAGCAGCGCGGCCGCCGTTGCCGTGGCCACACCGTGCTGGCCGGCCCCTGTTTCAGCAATCACGCGCGTCTTGCCCACCGATCGCGTGAGAAGCGCCTGCCCCAACACGTTATTGATCTTGTGGGAACCCGTGTGATTGAGATCCTCGCGCTTCAAGATCACTCGGGCGTTTCCGCAGTGTGCGGCGAACTTGGGAACTTCAGTGATGATGGACGGACGCCCAGAATACGTGCGATTCAGGTGATCAAGCTCCGCACGAAACTCAGGATCCACCTTCAGCCGATCCCAGGCGCGGCCCAGATCATCAAGCGCACTCATCAACGCCTCGGGAACGAAGCGCCCCCCAAATTCTCCAAAGTACGGGCCGCTAGCCCCGCTCAGACTCTCACTCACGTTATCTCTCCATTGCATCGAGTGATGGGTGCTGACCAACCGCCACCATGTCGCGGATAGCCCCCGCCGGATCACCACTTGTTACGAGTGCCTCACCAACAAGCACCGTGTCCGCCCCGCTTCGGGCGTAGTCAAGAACATCCTGATTGCCGCGAACCCCCGATTCGGCAACTCGGATCACATCGGCCGGCAGGACCTCGACCACCTGCTCGAACACGCCGCGATCAACCGTGAGCGTTTTGAGGTTACGGGCGTTCACGCCCACCACACGCGCACCGGCATCGATAGCACGGCGCGCCTCCTCACGATCGTGGGCCTCCACGAGAGCCGTCATCCCGAGAGAATGCACGCGTTCGATGTAGGAGGTCAGAACCGTTTGCTCGAGGGCCGCCACGATGAGCAGCACAATATCGGCGCCGTGTGCCCGCGCCTCCCAAATCTGATAGGGAGTAACCACAAAGTCCTTGCGCAACACCGGAATGTCCACTGCGGCGCGCACCTGATCCAGATCGGCAAGCGAGCCGTTGAATCGGCGCTGCTCGGTCAGCACGGAGATGGCGGCGGCGCCCCCCGCTTCGTAGGAGGCTGCAAGGGCGGCCGGATCGGCAATTTGAGCCAGCGCCCCCTTGGAGGGACTAGAGCGCTTGCATTCGGCGATGATCGTGACGCTGCGGTGATTTCCACCCCGCAGGGCCGCCTCCGCGTTGAGCGCGCTGGGAATCCGTGATGCCCGCTCCTTGAGCTGGTCAAGACTCACCCGCTCCTCGCGCAGGGCGAGATCTTCGCGGACGCCAACGATGATTTCGTCCAACACCGTCATGGTTCCTCCGTCCCTAGGGTTTTACCATATCGCGTTGGCCCACCCGGGCCTCCGCCTGTCCAGAAGCTTCGAGCGTGCCAGCTATTTGAATCGCCCGCACGGCGGCCGCCGCCTTGTTCCTTGTTTCGATGAACTCCGTCTCCGGTACTGATTCAGCAACAATCCCCGCCCCCGCCTGAACGGAGGCCCGCCCGTGTGCGAGTACCGCCGTGCGGATCGCGATAGCCAAATCAGCGTCACCAGAGAAATCGAAGTAGCCGATGACCCCACCGTAGATGCCACGCCGGGCCACCTCCAAACTGTCGATCAATTCGATCGCGCGGGGCTTGGGTGCTCCGGAGAGTGTTCCTGCCGGGAACGTGGCGGCAAAGCAATCAACAGCGCTCGATTCCGGCGCGAGTTCGCCGGACACCGTAGAAGAAATGTGCATGATGTGGCTAAATCGCTTCACCTCCATGAACTCCATAACTTCCACGGTTCCCGGCACGCATACTTTCGCAAGATCGTTGCGCGCCAAGTCCACGAGCATGACGTGTTCGGAGATCTCCTTCGGGTCCGCCAGCAGTTCGGCGGCGAGGCTGCGATCTTCGGCGGGGGTTGCCCCGCGTGGGCGCGATCCGGCAATCGGGAACGTCACAAGCGTTTCATCTGTCACTCGCATGAGGGTTTCCGGCGAGGACCCCACCACGGAGAAGCCCTCCTCGGTCCCATCCGCGAGCCGCAAGCAGTACATGTAAGGACTCGGATTGAAGGTCTTCAGCACCCGGTACACGTCCAAGGGATCAGATTCGCAGGCGATATCTGCGCGCTGGGAAAGCACAACTTGGAACACTTCACCATCGCGTATGGCTTCTTTTCCTCGGAGCACGGCCTCCTCATAGAGCGGCTGCGAGGTGCGGAGCACTGGTTCGCGCGCCGGCTGATCGCTGATGCCGGCTGCGTTCAACGATTCGGGCCGCGCCAACGATTCTTCCATGGCCGCGATCCGTCCCACCGCACGATCGTAGGCTTCGGCCACGCCGCTCTCCCGGCTATTGGAGTTCACCGCATTGGAAATGAGCCAAATGGTGCCTTCGTGGTGATCCACAGCCACCATATCGGTGACCAGGCACATGACGGCATCGGGGGTGTCCAGTTCACGGGGGGCCTGCCGGCGCAGATTCGGCTCCCAATCGAACAGTGTGTCCCATCCGAGCGCCCCAACCAATCCTCCCGTGAGCGGAGGCAGCCCCTCGATGCGTTCAGTGTGTAACTCCGTCAGGGCCGATTCCAGCAGCTGAGTTGCCGTGCCTTTCGCCGTGACGCCCTCAGGAACCGCGCCGATCCATTCGGCCTGCCCGCCGCGCGCGACAAGTTGGGCCTGAGAGCTCACGCCAACGAAGGACCAACGGTTCCACGCCCCATCGAACTCCGCAGATTCCAGAATGAAGGTGCCCGTTCCTTCGGCCAGTCGCCGGTAGATTCCCACCGGCCCCGGATCATCAACCAGAACCTTCTTGACCACCGGAATAACACGGCGGTCGCGTGCGAGCTCCTCGAAGTGCTCGCGCGTTGGCCACACGGCTCCCCAACGAAGATCCATTAGGAGGCCTCGTTCGGAAGAACGACCGCCGGGATTTCGCCCCCGGCCTCGAAGCACGAACGCTCGCCCGTGTGGCACGCCGCCCCAACTTGGACAGCGCGCACCAGCACGCAATCACCATCGCAATCCAACGCGACAGAGCGGACGAATTGCACGTGGCCGGAGGTATCGCCCTTACGCCAATACTCCTTCCGGCTGCGGGACCAGAACCACACGCGCCCGCTCGTCAGAGTGCGCGCAAGCGCAACGCGATCCATGTAGCCCACCATGAGCACTTGATCGTTTTCAGCATCCTGCACAACGGCTGCAATCAGCCCAGCGCCATCGAACCGCAGGCGCCCTTCCAGATCTTCTGGCAAGTTATCGGCCATCGTCACCTAACTTCGAATCCCTCGGCGCGCAGGTGATCCTTGACCTGCGCGATCGTCAACGTACCAAAATGAAAAACGGACGCAGCCAACACGGCATCGGCCCCGGCCCGAACGGCTTCGGCGAAATCCTCAACTTTCCCCGCCCCGCCAGAAGCGATGAGGGGAAGATGCATGGTGTCGCGCACACGGGAGGTCATTTCCAGATCAAACCCGGATTCCGTTCCGTCCGCATCCATCGAGTTGAGCAGGATCTCCCCCGCACCCAGTTCTTGGCCACGGTGCGCCCATTCCAGGGCATCGATGCCGGTTCCGCGCTTGCCCGCGTGGGTGGTGACCTCGTAGCCGGAGGGCGTGTGGACATCGCCGCTCACTCGGCGGGCGTCAACGGAAAGCACCACAACCTGATTGCCGAACTGATTCGCAATCTCCGTGATCAGTTCGGGCCGTCCCACCGCAGCGCTGTTAATTTCGATCTTATCCGCGCCGGCCTCCAGCAGTACGCGCACATCGGCAACGCTTCGGATCCCCCCACCCACCGTGAGCGGCACGAAAACCTGCTCAGCAGTTGAGGTCACCACATCCAGCATGGTCCCGCGCCCATCGGCCGTGGCCGACACGTCCAAAAAAGTAATCTCATCGGCCCGATGGTGATCGTAAAGCCGCGCGAGTTCCACCGGATCTCCGGCATCGCGCAGGTTCTTGAAGTTCACTCCCTTA
The DNA here is from genome assembly GCF_052089425.1 of Ancrocorticia sp. NCBI lineage: Bacteria > Bacillati > Actinomycetota > Actinomycetes > Actinomycetales > Actinomycetaceae > Ancrocorticia > Ancrocorticia sp. The sequence goes on from NZ_JBQCZW010000007.1 coordinate 70,751, forward strand.
ACAACTCGTCCAGCCGAGACGTCCAGACAGGGAATAACGCGTATTGCGGCGGTCATCGGGCTCCTCTCGTTCTAGGACAGGTTACCCCGGATATGCTAGTTGGCATGTATTCGTCCAGCTCGCATATCGCACGCGCCATCACACGCGCAGCCCTTCCGCAACACGCGGTTATTGCCATCGATGGGCGAACCGGCGCGGGCAAAACACGGTTCGCCGGGATGCTCGCTGGCGAGCTTGCCAGCCACGGCCCCGTGACCATCATGGAGGTTGAGCGATTCATCGAGGGGTGGTCCGGACTTGTAGGCGGGACGGCTACGTTGGCGGAGGATGCGCTCCCGGATTTTCGGGCCGATGGTGCCTGCAGGCTGCGCGCGTGGGACTGGATCGGCGGGACATGGGGCCACATCGAGCGGGTACCCGCGGTGGGCACGGCCCGGATTCTGATCCTCGTGGGCTGCGGTTCCTCCAGCAAGGAACTGGCGCCTCTGCTGGACGGTTCCGTGTGGATTGATGCCCCCGCATCGCTGCGCCGCCAGCGCGTTGAATTGCGTGAGGGGGCGGGCACCTCGTGGTGGGACATGTGGGAAGCCCAGCACACCGAGCTATTGACGCAGTGGGATAGCCCGGTGAAGGCTACGTGGCGCATTAGAAATCAGTAGCGCCGTCATCACTTGGTGGCAGAGATGCGAGAATATCCACGATGAATGCCACGTCTCCGTCACCTTGAGCCTGAGAACTCGGGACCAGAACAACCACACGTGACCCAACGTATTGATCGGTGAGGCCGATCTGCAGCCCCTCCATGACATCGTGGAGATTCGCCGCTACTGGCGCGCCATCCTCCCACGTAGACTGAGCATTCTTTCCCTCCGAATCGGCGGAAACATACTGCATGATCACCGTATCGGCAGCCTCAACCTGCTGGCCGGATCCGCGCAGCAGGGTCACGGTGGCAAGTTCGGGGATCTCGCCACCGCCTTTTGAGATCGCGGGTTCGGTTTCGCGGGGATTGTCCAGTGTGGGCATTCCTTTGGGTGTGGGGTCCGGGAGCGGGGTTTCTTCGCCAGAGGCCGAGGTGGGAAGAATATCGACGACGACGATTTCCGCCGCATTTTGCCCGCTTGCAAGCCCTGGACTGATGACTACCAACCGGGTTCCCTCGCGTTCCCCCACCAGCTGGGTGGCCAGTTCACCCAAGCCATCATCGTTGACCGTTGTGAGCCTGATCTTCCCCGTATCGTAGGATTCGATGATGGAGCCGGTCCTCGAATCGAACGAGGTGGCACGCATGAGCACGGAGTCATCCTCGCCGAGCTCGCGGCCTTCGCCGGCAATCGCTACCTCTTTGGTTGTCTCTTCCGGTACGTCCTCGCCCGTCACCGAAATGGTGACCGGGGCGCCCAGATTTCCATTGACGGCGGCGTCTATCGGCTCCTCCTGCGAACAGGCCGCAAGAGCAGAGGCTGCCAGAACTAGGGATACCGCGAAGGCAACTGGGCGCCGGTGCATGGCTAGATCTCCGCCATGAGTGCCTCTGCCGCGCTATCTACCGTGGCAAACGGATCTTTGAGGACAACCGTGCGGGCTCCCTGAGCTTCCATGAGGCGCAGGTTCATCCAATCGGCCATGTAGTCCCGGCGCTGCTCCTGAGCCGCGGCCACAAATTCGCCGCGGATCTTGGCCCGAGTTGTTTGCGGGGGTGTGACCATTGCGTTTTCTGCGGCGCCGTCAGGGAGGATCGTACGGAGCATGCCGGACTTTTCCATCGAAGCGCGCAGGCCATTGGCCGTGATGTCGTGGTAGGCAAGGTTTAGCCGGGCGATGCGCGGGTCTGCCAACGTCAGGCCACCACGTTCGCAGTATCGTGACATGATGTTGAGCTTGGCCGCCCAATCAATCTCCGTGACGATACCCGAATAATCGCCACTATCCACGGCTTCGATCGCGCGTCCCCACAGATCTAGCAGGTAGCTGCGCGTGCCGTCCAACTCTGGCGTATAGCCCTTCTTATCGAAGTGGGCCAGAACCGCCTCGCGCGTTCTGCGCTGGATCTCTAGCGGAGTGGCGGTGCCGCCCCCTTCCAAAGCCAGAGGCACTCGGCCCGTCAGATCGGCGCTCGTGGCGCGGATCGCCTCCATCGGGTCAGCAAGAGTGAACCGGGGAAGAATCCCCCCGTCCTCAATCATGACCAAAATGGCCTCGGTGGCCGCCACTTTCAGAGCCGTCGTGGGCTGGGCGATGTTGGAATCGCCAACGATCACGTGCATGCGGCGGTACTTCTCCGCGTCACCGTGCGGTTCATCGCGAGTGTTGATCATCGGGCGTGAACGTGTGGAGGCAGATGAGATCGCGTCCCACATCTGGCGCGCACGCTGCGAGAATTCATAGGTGACTGTTCCGTCCTCGCCTTTGGCAAGGTGGCCTGCGCCCGTGACGATCTGCCGGGTGACGAAGTAGGGAACCATCGATGAAATGCGTGCTCGATAATCCGGACGCCGGCGAACCAGATAATTCTCGTGGCAGCCAAACGAGTTGCCTTCAGCGTCCAGATTATTCTTGAACAGGTGGATCGCCCCGGCCACGTTTTCTTCGGCCAGTTCGCCGTTGGCTTGCTCTGCCAGCTTCGCGAAAAGAAGTTCTCCCGCGCGATCATTGGCCAACAGATCGTCGATCGAATCGCATTCGGCAGATGCGTACTCGGGATGGGAGCCCACATCCAAATACAGGCGCGAGCCATTACCCAAGAACGTGTTTGTGGAGCGGCTCTGCGAGATCACCGGCATAAACAGGCGTTGGGCGGATTCTTCAGGATCCAAGGGCGGTGTGCCTCCGTTCAGGGAGGCACATGTGAGGCCGTATTCGGTCTCAATGCCCATGACACGACGTGGAATCACTGTCCGCCCTTTTGCACGAAGCCCTGCACGAAGGCCGAGGCGTTTGTTTCCAACACCGAATCGATTTCATCAAGCAGGGAATCAACCTGATTGCTCTGGGTTTGTGCCTGTGCCTGAGGCAGTTCTACCTGCTCAGACTCTTCAACCTGACGGCGGTGTTGTGCGAATTCTTGTTCTTGACTAGACATTTCTCTCCTAGTTGCGTGCGCCCGTGAGGCGCACGAGGAAATCTTCGATTGACGTGGAATCCTCCAGCATGTCCCCTACCAACTCATATGTTCCCCGGGATGGGCGAGGTGTGGGGATGCGGACCAGATCGCGGTATCCAGGGATATCCAGCGTGATACCGTCCCAGCCAGCTGAGGAGACGTTCTGCGGGTAGTGCTCGATCAGGCCACCGCGTAGGTAGGCGCGCGTGGCTTCCGGTGCGTGATGGGTAGCATAGTCCACTTCATGTGGGCTGAAGATTCGATCCACTGCTCCAGCCGCGTCCAGCCGGGCCACGATCGAACGCTCAGGGCGGACATCGTGCCACTGAACGTCGAGGGCGCGCAGTTTGTCGTTATCCCAGCTGAGGCCGCCGCGTTGGCGCATGCCCTCCATCAGCTGGTACTTCGCCACCCATTCAACCTGCTTGGCTGCCGAAAACACATCCTTCTTCAGGGCATCCAGAACCTGCTGCCACAACGTGAGAATCTCATCCGTATCGAAGTCAGGCTGGCCCGCCCGTTCTACGGCTCCTCGGATGACGTCAAGGTAGGCCTGCTGAATGTCCAGAGCTGTCCGCTCCGAACCGTCGTGCATCTCCAGCTTTACTTTCAGCGTGGGATCCTGAGAAACAATCCACGTTGCCGTGACCGGATCGTCCAGCATCAGCGAATCGAGATCCAGAGGGATTTCTCCCGATTCGAGCAGCCAGAGCAGAAGCGAGGTGGTCCCCACCTTGAGGAGGTTGGACACGTCAAACAAGTTGGCATCCCCACCAATCACGTGGAGCCTGCGCCACTTGTTGGCATCAGCATGCGGTTCATCGCGCGTATTGATGATGGGCCGGTTGAACGTCGTTTCTAGCCCAACATCGTTTTCCACGTAATCTGCACGCTGTGAGATCTGGAAACCGCTTTGTTCGCTGCGCTGGCCCAGTCCTACACGGCCTGCGCCGCAGATAATCGGGCGGGTCACGAAAAACGGAGTCATGTAGCGGATCACATCGGAGAAAGGAACCTCGCGCCGCATGAGGTAGTTCTCGTGGGAGCCGTAGGCGGCGCCCTTTCCATCCACGTTGTTCTTATACAGGATAATCTCGCGCCCAGATTGCTTGGCGAACTCCATCGCCTCACGCATCACGTTCTCACCGGCGCGATCCCACAGCACCGCCTCTCGAGGATTGGAGGTTTCCGGGGATGAGTACTCGGGGTGAGCATGATCAACGTACAGGCGTGCCCCATTTGTCAAGACCGTGTTGGCGGCACGCGGATGAACGTATTGGCCCTCTTCAGGCCGAGCCACGTTCTGTAGATGCGTTCCCGATGGGGCTAGCTGATCGGGATCATCTGTAAGCTGGGAGGGATCAGCCGATGCCCGCTCCAACCGGTATCCCCGAGCATCGTTGAGTGGATCCTCGCCATGAAAATCCCACTGCACACCGCCCTGTCCACCGGCGGATGATCCATGGGCCGCGTACCCTTCCACAACCCGTGCGGAAAGCTCAATGGAGTTGGCGTAGGGATCCATCGGCTCCAGAATCCCGTATTCGGTTTCCATACCGATAATGCGTCGTGCTGTCATGTCCACTCCTCAGATCAGATCGTCGGGGATCACGTTGTTCCACTCATTCACGCCGCGGGCACCGGATTCCTCGGTGGCGGGAAGAACAACCGCGCGCCCGCCAATCGGGCGCACCATGGTCACCCGTTCGCTGCGCGAGCGGCCGTTCACGCGGGCCCACTCGTCCGGGTTGGTGATGGTAGCGATTTCTTCGTTTTCACGCGTTTCTTCCGCCGTTGCCGCGAGCATGTGCTCGGTGGTCAAACCACGTTGGCCCGTGGCCAGCAAATCCTTGATCGCGTGCTTCTTCGCGCGGTCAACAATCGCTGCCATCATAGCGCCGGAGACGAACTCATCGATATAGAGGACTTCCTTCTCACCACTGGCGTAGTGGACCTCCACATATTCATTCTCACGCGTGTGGGCGAACAGTTTATCCGCGGTTGCCTGACGGAGGGCGGCAGCTGCCTCCTCCACTCCCCCGTGACGAACTATCTCCGCCTCGTTGATCGGCAGTGAACTCGTGAGGTAGCGCGCGAGGATATCGATACAGCCGTCGTACTGCGGCCGCTCAATGCGGATCTTCACGTCAAGCCTGCCGGGGCGAAGGATTGCCGGGTCGATCATATCTTCGCGGTTGGACGCACCAATCACAATCACGTTGTCCAGCTGCTCCACGCCGTCAATCTCCGCAAGTAGCTGCGGCACAACAGTTGTTTCCACATCAGAGGAGATACCCGAACCGCGTGTGCGGAACAGGGCTTCCATTTCATCAAAAAAGATCACCACAGGGATGCCGTGAGCTGCACGGTCCCGTGCCCGGGAGAAGATTTCACGAATCTGGCGTTCAGTTTCTCCCACGTACTTGTCAAGGAGCTGCGGGCCCTTGATGTTGAGGAAGTAGGAGCGGGCAGTTTCCGCCCCCGAGCGGCCAGCAGCGTTATGGGCCAAGGAGGTGGCCACCGCCTTGGCTATCAGCGTTTTGCCGCATCCCGGAGGGCCGTAGAGCAAAACGCCCTTGGGTGGCTTGAGGCCGTGTTCGCGGTAGAGTTCGGGCTGCTCAAACGGCAGCTCAACAGTGTCTTTGATCTGTTCGATCTGGGGCCCGAGGCCACCAATATCCTCATAGGAGACGTCCGGGACTTCCTCGAGTAGGAGGTGCTCAACATCCGGGCGCTCCACGTGCTCCAAGATGAACCCGTTACGCAGATCGGCCAGAACGGTATCTCCCACTCGCAGCCGGTCAGGGTCCAAGCGCCCGGCGATGTAGAGGATGCGCGATTCTTCCTGGTGGATACGTACCAGAACGCGCCGGGAATCGATCACTAGCTCGATCTGAACAATCGAACCAGTTTCTTCATATCCAGCGGCTCCCACAACAACCAGCTGTTCGTTCAGGCGCAGCTCCTGGCCCTGCCGCAGATCCCGCAGGTCAACGCGAGCCCCGGCCGCTAGATTCATCTTGCGGCCGCCAACCAGAGCGTCAACGGAATGATCCTCATGGCGTGCGCTGAGGAACGTGGCAAAAGAAGCAGGAGGGCGGGACAGCGCGTCTAGCTGCTCACCCATATCCTGAAGGCGATCCCGCGCTGCGACCAACGATGAGGAAAGCCGCTCGTTCTTTTCCTCGAGGGACATAACCTGCTGGCGAAGTTCATACACTTCGTCCGGACCAGTCTGGCTCATTACTGCCTTTCGTTGACTACCGTCTCACTTTAGATCATGGGTCCACTTCATGCCGTGGCCTAAACGACAGTTGGGACGGACGTATGCGTCTCCCGTTACTTCTCCTGGGTCTTCGCCTGAAGCTCGGATTCGATCTTCTCTTGGATCTCTTTGCCGCGGATCCCGGGATCAGATTCGCCGCTGGCCTCAACATCGGCCCGATGGGCAACGTCTCTCCTGACGCGGCGGAGCTTCTTGGCAGAGATTGTGCGCTCAGCGATATCGTTCTCCCACGCCAAAGGTTCGGAGTGGGCGGCCTTTGCCGGACGGCGCGTGAGGGTCAGTGGCTCGCTGTTCGGCGCCAGCCTGCGCGCCACCACGAGGAAGCCCGTGTGGGCCACCATGCGGTGATCGGGCCTCACGGACAAACCGTCCAGATGCCAGGTGCGCACTAGCGTTTCCGAAGCCACCGGCTCTGTAAAGCACGCACTCTGCCTCAGTTCCTCAACGAAGCGCGACATTTGGGTGGTGGTGGCAACGTAGGCGAGTATCACCCCACCAGGACGTAGCGCATGAGCAGCTCCTTCGAGCATGTCCCATGGAGCCAACATATCCAGAATGACCTGATCACGATCGCCTTCCGGCAGGTCCTGAAGAACCTCATCGGCCTCACCAATCTCCACAGTCCACGGAGGTGTATCTCCGCCATACCACGAGGTGACGTTACCCTCAGCAATCTCCGCGAATTCGGGCCGGCGCTCGACGGACAAGACGTGTCCTGAGGCTCCCACGGCGCTCAGCAGCGATAGTGTGAGCGCACCCGACCCAAGACCCGCCTCGAACACTCGAGATCCGGTGAACACATCAGCAGTGTGAACGATCTGCGCGGCATCCTTCGGGTAGATCACCGTGGCTCCACGCGGCATGGAGAGCACATAATCAGAGACGAGGGGCCGCAGGGCGAGGAATCGGCGGCCTTCGCCCGCTTCAACTACAGTCCCTTCGTCAGCACCGATCAGTTCCGAGTGCCGAAAGGATCCTCTGGTGGATTGGAAGAAGCCCTTGGTGGTGAGGGAAATCGTGTACTGCCGGCCCTTCGGATCGGTCAGCTGGACCCGTTCGCCCGCGCGAAACGGGCCCCGGCGTAGCTCTGCACTGTTCATGGCTCACCATTCTAGTGGGAGGAGCGCGCTAGGCTGACCTCATGAGTTTTCACGCCGCCCTGTCTCCGTCACGCGCGAAGGATTTCCGCCAGTGCCCGCTGCTTTTCCGGCTCCGCACAATCGATGGGCTGCCGGAACCGCCATCCGTTGAGGCACTGCGCGGAACGCTTGTGCACTCCGTGTTGGAGCATCTGTTTGATTCAGAGCCAGCGGACCGAACAGAGGAGGCTGCACAGGAGCTTCTTGAGCCACGGTGGAACGCCCATCTAGAAAAGGCACCCGCCGATGGAGAACTTTTTGCGGACGGTCAGGAGTTCGAAGCGTGGTTTACCAGCGCACGAACGCTGATCGGCAACTACTTCAAGATGGAAAATCCGCAGTTCCTTCGTCCAGATGCCCGCGAATCCTTTATTAACGCTACGCTCCCTTCGGGCCTCCATATTCGCGGCATCATCGACCGGATTGACAAGGCTCCCAACGGCGCCCTTCGTGTTGTCGATTACAAGACGGGTAAATCCCCAAACCCCCGCTTCCAAGGCGATGCCGTATTCCAGATGCGCTTCTACGCCGCCGCGCTGTTCATCGCCCGCGGCTCCCTGCCCGCACGGACCCAACTGATCTATCTCAAGGATGGGCGCACTCTCACGTATGATCCGGTACCCGCCGATGTGGATGCACTTGCCCTGGAACTTGATTCCACATGGTCTGCCATCGAAGAGAGGATGGACACGGGTGAGTTCGAGACCAGAACCTCTCCGCTGTGCAACTGGTGCAAGTTCAAAGAGTTCTGCCCAGCTTTTGGCGGGGAAACACCCCCGATCGATCAAGCAGGCGTGGCCAAACTGCGCACCGCCAAAGCTCCAACCCAAACGCCCACGGCTTAGAGCCTTTGTCAGCCCTAGGGGCCAGCTGTAGAATGTAGCGATGCCAAACGAAAAGCTCCCCACTGATCCGATCGTGATCCTCGCACTCAATGGCTGGGCCGATGCCGGTGCGTCTGGGAGCGGGCTGGCCGAATACATCGTTGATCACTACCCGGGCGAAGAACTCCTACGCATCGATGATGATCGGTACTTCAACTTTCAGGATGTTCGCCCTGTCCAACGTATGCGTGCCGAAGGCACAGAAATCGATTGGCCGGCCGTTATTTTGCACACCGTGCACCTACCCGATCAAGACATCGTTGTGGGATATGGCAGCGAACCCAGCCTGAACTGGCGCACATTCATCAAGGAATTCAAGGATCATATTCTCGCTTTGAATCCCTCACTGGTTGTCACGCTTGGTGCTCAGCTCGTGGACATCCCCCACACGCGCCCCTTCCCATGGGGCGTATACGGCACCGATCCCCAACTCATCGCGAGCCATCCGAAGATTGAGCCACTCGAATACAACGGCCCCACGAGCGCCTTGGGCGTGCTGTGTGCAGAGCTCGATTCGCAGCAGGTGCCAACCGCTCAAGCGTGGGTTTCCGTTCCCCATTACGTGGCAGACCCACCCAATCCCAAGTCAGAGCTCACTCTCCTTGAGGCTCTGCACGAGTGTTTCGATCTTGATATTGATACCGATGGGTTACCCGATGCCGCCGGCGCATGGGAAGAACAGATCACCCAGCTCACTGGCCAATCCCCAGAGATCGGGACCTACGTGTCCCAGTTGGAAACGGCCTTTGACGATGAGGTGGAGCAGGTTGCCGATAGCGGCCATGTGGTGGAAGAGATTGAAGAATTCCTCCGCGACCTTGGTAAGGACAACAACTAG